>DAIQBE010000131.1:0-7600 GCA_036781325.1 Leadbetterella sp.
AAAAATTATTGAAAATATAAACTTATCTTCAGTAGAAAAAAGAGTTTTAAACAAAGGATTTGCAAAAAAATGTGAGGCGTTCACCAATTTACAAGGATATTTAGTGGTGGATATTGAAGGATTTATTCCCATTGCCCGCATTTTGGGAGAAAATGGTTCTTTAGATCGGTTTTTGGACAAAGAGGGAACTATTTTTCCATTTTCAAGGCACTTTAGTCCAAATGTAACCATACTCAGTGGCCCCTATTTTAATAATTTAAAAAGTTTAAAATCAACCAAAAATCAAGATCTATTAAGTTTAATTTTAAAAATATCTAATGACGAATTTTGGGAAGCACAAATAGCCCAAATTAATGTAGATAATCAAAAAGAAATTCAAATGATACCCCTAATGGGTAATAATGTAATCGAATTTGGAAGGCCAGAGCATATTGATGGAAAATTAAATAAACTTTTGATATTTTATAAGCAAATTTTACCACAGAAACAATGGGAGGCTTTTTCGAAAATAAGTGTAAAATATGATGGACAAATTGTGTGCAATTAAGTGATTTTGAATAAGTTTGTATTTAAGAATTATTTTGAGTGAATATTTTATAAGACTAGTCTCTATTATTTTAAATCTAACATGGAAGAAGAAAACTTAGTGGTAGGTGTTGATATTGGCACTTCAAAAATAAGTGCCGCAGCGGGTTATTTACAAAAAGATGGTGCAATAAAAATTGTAGGTTTTACAGAAAAGCCTATAAAACCAAATGATGAGGTTTTAAAAAATGGGCAAATAGAGAATGCTCAAAGAACCATTGAAATTCTTGATGAGGTTTTAGAAGATTTGGCAGAAAAACTAAAATTAAATATTGATTCTGTAAATATTAATATTTCAAATCCTGATATTCAAGGATTCTACCATAAAGGGAAGGTAACAAAATCAGGTGAAAACAAGCAAATACAACAAATAGATGTAGATAAGCTAATAGACGATGTTAGACTTACTTTTAAAGTAGAACCTGGAAGAGTGGTGTTACATTGCTTGCCTCAAGATTTTTATGTAAATGATGTAAAAGCAGGAGAAAAAGTAGTAGGTAAATTTGGTGTTCAAATTGGGGGAGACTTTTATTTTATTACTAGCAAAACCGAAAGTTTAGAAAATCTCTATTATACCATTAAAAGTGTAAGTGCTAAAACGGATGATAAAAAAAAGTCTCCAATCTTAATTGATCATTTGATTTTAAGCGGTGTGGCAGATTCTTTATCATTATTAGATACCAGTATTGATGATAAAAGAAATGGTGTGGCAATCGTAAACATCGGTGCAGAAATGACTGAAATAAGCGTATTTTACAAAAATGGACTACGGTTTTTTAAGGCAATTCCCATTGGTGGTAATATTATTTCTAATGATCTAAGAGAAGCTTTTGCTATTAATTTTGACGATGCAGAAATTTTAAAAAGAATTTCTGGGGGCATTCCATCCAAAAGTATCAATGAAAACGAGGTAATTGTAATTAATCGTCAAGAGGATTTAGCTCCAATAGAAATTTTACTTAAAAATGCCTCTTTAGTAGTAGAATGGAGATTAAAAGAATTGGCAGGAATTGTAAAAAGTGAACTCACTAGGGCTGGCTTTGAAAATATTCTTACAAATGGGATAATCTTAAGTGGTGGTACTGCCTCCATGCCTATTATTAAAGATATTTTTACTCAAATTTGTAAAATAAAAAGTGTAAGAAAGGCTAAGATAAATTCAAAAATCAATTTTAACGGTTTTGATTTCATAAACAAACCTAAATATTCTACCTTACTAGGTTTATTAATGACATCTTATTTAGATTTTGATAGTAGAGTAGATAATAGAATTTTAAAACATAGTTCTATAATTGAGCCAATTTTAGAAACTAAAGTGCCAGAAAAACCAAATAAGTCAACTAATGGATTCCTGCCTAAAACATCATTACTTGAAAGAATGAAAAAATTCATAAAAGATGATCCTATGGATGACAATTATACTAAAGATTAATGCTTTCTTAAAAACCTTATAACGAAACTCAAAAATGATTTTAGAACCTAAGTACGAATTAGAATTTAAATCTAATCTTCCAAAAATTATTAAAGTTATTGGCGTGGGAGGTGGTGGCGGAAACGCAATGCTAAATATGTACAATCAAGGAATGCATGATGTTAATTTTGTGGCATGTAATACGGATGCCCAAGCACTAAAGCAATTTCCAGATGACGTAACAAAGATTCAATTAGGTACGGTTCTTACCAAAGGACTTGGGGCTGGTACTGACTGGAAAGTTGGGAAACAAGCCGCTATAGAAAGTGAAAAATCAATAAACGATGTGTTAGCCGACCCTACTGAAATGGTCTTTATCACAGCTGGAATGGGCGGTGGAACTGGCACCGGAGCCGCTCCAGAAATTGCAAGGTATGCCCGATCAAAAAACAGATTAACTATTGGCGTTGTAACAGACCCTTTTAGACACGAAGGCCTCGATAAATTTGAACAAGCTACCAACGGAATTGCCAAATTAAAAGATTTCTGTGATACTGTATTGGTAATTAAAAACGATAGACTAGTAGAAATGTATGGCGATTTAGATATTGAATCAGCCTATAAAAAAGCGGATGAAGTGCTGGCAAATGCCGTAAAAAGCATTGCGGAATTAATAACTAGACCAGGAATAGTAAATCTTGATTTTGCAGATGTAAAAACAGTACTTGGAGATGCTGGGCATGCAGTAATGGGCTCAGCAGAAGCCACAGGTCCAGATAGGGCTTCTTTAGCCATTGAAGCCGCATTAAATTCACCACTTCTTGAAAACAATAACATTAGAGGTGCAAAGAGAATATTAGTATCGATTGCCTATTCTGATGAATTGCCGGAGTATAAAATCAAAATGTCTGATCAAGCCAAAGTAACAGATTTTGTAGAAAGCCAAATTAAGTCAAGAGCCAAGATTTTTAAGCATGGTTTTGCGATAGACCGGTCCTTAAAAGACAAAGTGCGTGTTACCATCGTAGCTGCTAGATTTGACGACACAGCAGAGGAAGAACCAGAAATATACATTGCTCCAGAAAAAACAACTCCTTCCCTAGTTGGAAAAGGCCTTGATGCTATTATCCCCGAAAAGACAAAACCTTCTCCTCTAAAATCAATAAATCAAATTGGACTTTTTGAACAAGAAGACAAGTTTTCAATAGCCATGTCAGATATTTCTAGAAATGGATATTCTGTAGATAAATTAATTGAAGTTCCTTCTTATAAAAGATATGGAGTAGAACTTAAAAATATCTCTGATTTAGAAGAATCCTTAATTGAGAGAATAAGTTTAAATGACCTATATCAAGTACTGAGTGCCGAAGAATTAATAGATTAAAATTCAATAGATAAAAATCCTTGTCATACTATTCAAGGATTTTTTTGTTTTCAAAATTCTCTTTGTGTTTCATTATTTCTTTAAACCAAACAGTAAACAACGCTGGGTTATTTTCAATTTCTGTTTCTAGATCTTGAATATCAACCCATCTAAAATTCGCAACCTCTTCAGGATTTACTTTAAATTCCCCATCAAATTGCCCTAAGTAGACATGATCAATTTCATTCTCTGTTAAGCCATTTTCAAACACCGCTTTATAGTGAAACTTAAAAGAATATGTTAAGTCACAATCAAATCCCATCTCTTCTTTTAACCTTCTATGAACGGCTGATTCCATACTTTCTGCCTCATTGGGGTGTCCACAGCATGTATTCGTCCATAATCCTCCGGAATGATATTTATGCAAAGCCCTTTGATGTATAAGAAGTTGTTGGTTTTTATTAAAAACTATAATCGAAAAAGCCCGATGAAGCAACCCTTGTACATGGACATCCAGCTTTTCTCCATATCCGATAATATGGTCATTTAAATCAACTAATGGTATATGAATGCTTAAATCCATTTAAAAAAATTTAGTGTTTTTTTATTTAACGACTTCTATGTAGGAAGGGTTTCTGATATGATAAATATTTTTTTTGTTAAATTGCAACAAAATATAGAAAATGAAATTATTTAAAACCTCAAAAGGCAATATTATTTTAAATAACAATGCCTATCATTTGTCTTCGATAACAGATTGGGATGAATTAGTTAATCAAGAAAACTTGTTTGATTTTTTGCAAAATGAAATTTTAAAAATACCATCAGACAATTCTTTAGAGCAATTTACTGACCTACCCATGGCACCAATAACTTCTCAAGAAATTTGGGCGTCTGGAGTTACTTATCTTAGAAGTAAAAAAGCTCGAATGGAGGAGTCAAAAGATGCTGGTGGTGGCGATTTTTATGATAGAGTTTATGATGCAGAAAGGCCAGAAATTTTCTTTAAAGCTACAGCTGCTCGTACTGTAGGTCATCTCGAAAAAATCAGAATTCGTAAAGATTCACATTGGAATGTCCCCGAGCCAGAACTCACACTTTTTATAAACAAATATAATAAAATAGCCGCCTACACAATCGGAAATGATGTAAGTTCAAGAGATATTGAAGGAGAGAATCCTTTATATCTTCCCCAAGCAAAATCCTACGATAAAAGTGCGGCAATTGGTCCATGCTTAACTATATTTGAGAATCAAATTTCTAGAGATACTGAAATACAATTAGAAATTTCAAGAGGTGGATCAACTGTTTTTGCCCAAAAAACGTCATTGAATCAAATGAAAAGGGAATTGCCAGAATTGGTAGAATATTTGACAAGAGAATGCAGTTTCCCAAATGGATGTTTCTTAATGACAGGAACGGGCATAGTACCTCCGGACGATTTCTCTATGATTAGTGGAGACGAAGTAAAAATTAGTATTGAAAATATAGGAACACTTATTAACACAGTAGAATAAATGCAAGTACAAGGAAAAAATTTGATTGGATTTAGTGAATCCTCAGAAGGTACTGTTGGAATACAGGCTATCAATCCTGCTTCTGGCGAGCCAATAGGTCCTTTATTTTTTAAGGCTACTGAAAGTGAACTTGACTTGGCAGTAAGAAAAGCTAATTCAGCTTTTGCCATTTTTAGAAAAAAAACAGGGCTTGAAAAAGCATTATTTTTAGAAACCATAGCTTCGGAAATAGAAGCCCTTGGCGATTTATTAATAGAAAGATATATAGCCGAAAGTGGCTTGCCACAAGGAAGGGCAATTGGAGAAAGAGGTCGTACTATTGGCCAATTGCGGCTTTTCGCTGAACTATTAAAAGAAGGCTCGTGGGTGAATGCAATAATCGACACTGCTCAACCAGAGCGGCAACCCTTACCAAAAGTAGATTTAAGAGCTATGGAAATGCCTTTAGGCCCAGTTGGGGTTTTTGGGGCAAGTAATTTCCCATTAGCCTTTTCTGTAGCCGGTGGTGATACGGTTTCTGCACTTGCGGCTGGCTGCCCAGTTGTTTTTAAAGGTCATCCTTCCCATTTAGGTACTTCTGAATTAGTCGGCAAAGCCATTCTTTCCGCAGCTAAAAAAACTGATATGCCGGATGGTGTCTTTTCTTTAGTTTTTGATGATGGTATTACAATTGGACAAGGACTAGTTAAACACCCGCTTATAAAAGCAATCGGCTTTACGGGGTCATTTAAAGGAGGAAAATCAATCTTTGATGCTGCTGCATCTAGGCCAGAACCTATCCCTGTATATGCCGAAATGGGAAGTATAAATCCTGTATTTATTTTGCCAAAAACCCTCCTTGAAAAAGGAGAATCTTTAGCACAAGCGTATATGAATTCCGTTACGATGGGTGTTGGACAATTTTGTACAAATCCGGGACTATTAGTTATTGAAAATAATAAACCTTTTGAAGAAACATTAAAATCAGTTTCGACAGCTTCATCTGGCGGAGTAATGCTTAATAAAGGCATTCAGACAGTGTATCATAAGGGAGTGGAAGATTTTCAAAAATATGCAAAAGTTATAAGCTTTGGGAAAAGCTCGGAAGGGCATACAGCGGCACAACCTGTACTTTTTCATGCTGACTACCAAACGTTTAAAGAAAATGAATTATTGCAAGAAGAGGTATTTGGACCTTCTAGTTTAGTAGTAACCTGTACTAATAAAGAAGAAATGTTAGAAGTAGCGAGAACTATGTCTGGACATTTAACTGCTACCGTTTTTGGGTCAGAAGAAGAGTTATTAGAAAACTCCGATTTATTAGATTTATTAGAACAAAAAGTTGGAAGATTAATAATAAATGGATTTCCAACTGGAGTAGAGGTAACACATGCAATGGTACATGGAGGACCTTTTCCTTCTACAACCGATAGCAGAAGCACGTCAGTTGGAACAATGGCAATAACTAGATTTACTAGACCCGTTTGTTTTCAAGATATGCCCAATATACTATTGCCAAACGAACTAAAAAATGATAACCCTTTAGAAATCTGGAGAAAACTAAATGGCAAAATTGGTCAAAAATGAATCTAAATTTAAAAGAAAAGGTAATACTTGTAAGTGGGGGTGCTAAAGGCATTGGAGAAGGAATAGCCAATCAGCTGGCTTTAGAAGGAGCATTTCCTGTAATAATTGGAAGAAATGCACTGGACAATAATCATGCATTAGAAAAAATTCAGGCTGCAGGAGGATTTGGTTTTACTGTAGAAGCCGAACTTTCTAATCCCGAAGAATGTGAAAAAGCAGTAAGATTAACCTTAGAAAGGTTTGGAAGAATTCATGGTTTGGTAAACAACGCGGGTGCAAATGATGGAATTGGTCTTGAAAATGGGGACTATGAAGGGTTTATGGCATCACTGCATCGCAATGTAATTCATTACTATTTATTAGCTAAATATTGTTTGCCTTCCTTAATTGAAAGCAAAGGAGCAATAGTAAATATTACCTCAAAAACCGCAGAAACCGGTCAAGGTGGAACCTCAGGATATGCTGCTGCAAATGGTGCAAGAAATGGATTAACGAGAGAATGGGCTGTGGAACTTTTAAAATATGGCATTCGGGTAAATGCTGTTGTTGTGGCAGAATGTTACACGCCACTTTATGAAAGATGGATTAAGACATTACCGAATCCGGAGGAAACATTGAAGCAAATTGAGAGTAAGATACCTTTGGGAAACCGAATGACAAGCGCCGAAGAAATAGCGAATATGGTGGTTTTCCTTTTATCTAACCGCTCAAGCCATACCACTGGGCAATTGATTCATGTTGATGGCGGGTATGTACATTTAGATAGGGCCTTGTTGTAATTTTCAAATACCGGGTTCTAGAATTTCCGTTTCTATATAGTTCACTGGGAATTTTAATGAAATTAGTAAAAATGGAATAATTGCATTTCATTTTTTTACTGAGTATGGGAATCAACTGTTTAATCGGAATTTCCTGCTCAGGCTAAAAAATTCTTTATAGTAGTAGTTACTTTTTATCATGATCAAAATGAACCACTACCAAATTTTTTGATTAATTTACATAAAATAGCAAACCATGATTTCAAAAATATCAGGTGGCGTTAAAATAAGTGTAGAGACTTTCTATCAGCCGGAATATAGTAACCCGTTGAACAGTGAGTTCATGTTTGCTTATAAGATAACCATTGAAAACAGCAATGATTTCCCGGTGAAATTATTA
>DAIQBE010000132.1:0-7573 GCA_036781325.1 Leadbetterella sp.
TTTATACTGCCTGAATCTTTACTTCCCGAAAACAGAAGAAAATTTAATATTAAAAGAGCAAATCCAATAGGCAGTCTTTTAAATTTAAAAAAACACCCCTATATCTTAGCTTTAGTACTTTCCTTATTTTTAGTAAATGTTTCGAACTTTGCTACTCAAGGTACTTGGTCTTTTTATACTATAGAAAAATTTAATTGGTCAAAAATGGAGGTCGGCCTATCTTTAGGTTTTGTAGGCCTAATGGTTGCCATCGTCCAAGGTGGGTTAATAAGAATAATAATACCTAAACTTGGACAAGAAAAATCTTTATTTTTAGGGCTAGCTATTAACTCAGTCGGTTTGCTTGGATTTGCATTTGCTTCATCTTCATGGATGATGTATGCAATAATGGTTCCATTTGCTATAGGTGGGCTAGCAGGCCCTGCTTTTCAAGGGATAATTTCCAATCAAGTGAAAAAAAATGAGCAAGGGGAACTTCAAGGAGGGCTAACCAGCTTAATGAGTATTGCTGCAATAGTTGGCCAGCCATTAATGTTAGGATTATTTAGAGTATTTACAAAAGAGAATAGTATAGCTTACCTGCCAGGAGCACCCTTTATTATGGGCTCAATGTTATCAATTATTAGTTTGTTTTTAACCATTAGAACTATAAAAAGAGCAAAAATTTCTTAGAGGAAATAATTTTAAGATCAACTAAAACCTTCCTACAAAATATTAATACATATAAGTTAGAAGTTTTGAATATTAATCAAAATAATTTAGCAATATAATTGTAAAAACAAAATAAAACGCTAAATTTGCAGCCCAATTAGGGTGTAAAATGATTTTTTTACGGGAATAGTTTAAAGGTAGAACTACGGTCTCCAAAACCGTCGGTCTGGGTTCGAGTCCTAGTTCCCGTGCAACAGAAGCTTTTGGGAGTTTCGCTAAAACAAACTTTTTATGAATAATTTAGTTCAGTTTTTTAAAGATTCATGGCATGAAGTAACAAAAGAAGTTACTTGGCCAAAAATGGGGGAGTTGCAATCAAGTGCCACTTTAGTATTGGTTGCATCGCTTATATTCGCTTTGGTAGTAGGTGGCATTGACACCTTGATTGATAATGCATTAAGACTACTATATCAATCCATATAATTTTTAATCCTCTCCATAAATACTATGAGTGAATTTAATTGGTATGTCGTAAGAGCAGTATCACAACAAGAAAAGAAGATAAAAATCTATATTGAAAATGAAGCCGCAAGAAGGAAACTTACAGACTTTATTCCAGAAGTACTAATATCATCTGAAAAAATAGTTGTTGTAAGGAACGGCAAAAAAAGCGTTAGAGAAAAAAACTTTTTCCCTGGATATATTTTAGTGAATGCAGACTTATCAAATGGTGAGGTTTTGCACCTTATTAAAAGCATACCAGGTGTGATTGGCTTTTTAGGTAAGAATGGAGGAGCTTCATTAGAACCTGAGCCTTTGAGACAATCAGAAGTAAACAGGATTTTAGGAATTCAGGAAGAAATCGGAGAAGCTACAATTGATTCTAAAGTTTCCTATATTAAAGGTGAGTCGGTAAAAGTTATTGATGGCCCATTCAATGGTTTTGAGGGCAATGTTGAGGAAGTTTATGATGAAAAAAAGAAATTAAGTGTAAGTGTAAAGATTTTTGGCAGAAGCACTCCAGTCGAGCTAGGATATTTACAAGTAGAGAAATTATAATATTTTTTGTTTTATTGTTTTTAAAGGCCAGTTCTTCGCGGAGCTGGCCTTTTGTTTTTTTTAATTAATTAAGTTTTGTTAACATTTAAAATGCAACTTACAAGGCATAAAAAGCATCTTTATTTCGAAAGCTATTAAAAATTACTATTCCAAAAGGAGGCCTCCTTTTAATATATAAGCTTTTGTTCCTTTAAATTTTATGTTATAAATTATTTTTTAACCAAACAAAATTAAAAAGAACCGCTTGTGTATAAACAAATACCTTGTATAACATAATAGCTATACATTTGCATATCAAATTAAGAAAAATTAAATATTAAAAATTACAATTATGAAAAAGTTATTAAAATCAATCGCCGTTTTCTTTATTGCAGTAAGTTTAACTTCAGCTGCCCCAACTAATTTTCCTACTACAAAAGCACCGGTAACCTTCAAGGTAGGAATGTATAATGTCCAAAATTCTCACGTATTGAAAGTTTTTATTGAAAAAGTATTGGGAGAAAACGTGAAGCTAGAATTAAAAGGAAAAGATGGTTCAGTGATCTTTTCAAAATACTTAGGCAAAAAAGAAACAAAAAAAGGTTTCAACATTGACATGAGTCAATTACCAGCAGACTATTATACATTAATGGTTACAAACGGAGAAGAATTATTCGTTAAAAAATTGGATCTTAGAAGCGCCGAAACCTTGGTTTTAGATAGAAAAATTACATTTTAAGGTAAACAATATTCGAAAATCTTTAAATGATTTTTAGAGTCTGGTTTAGGTTAAAAAAAAATACAGAAGGCAGCCATTGGCTGCCATTTGTGTTTAAAAAGAAGTATATTTCTTTCTGATAAAATAAAATCTAAGGAAACCAACAAAAACTAACAATGTTAAAGGCAATAGTAAATTTATTACTTGCCACTGTGTGTGTTTATTTCGAGTTTTTAACGTATCCAAGGGCCTTAATCCTATAGATTTTGCCTTTGCAACTATCAACCCGTTCTCATCTAAAAGATAATTTAATGCATTAAAAACAAAATCCTGATTACCATATTGATGCTTTGAAAATCTATCATAGCCCATTGGAAAAGGATTTCCAGTCTTATTATCTACTTCATTAACAATTAAATCACCATCTGAAACAACCAACATTTTAGAATTTCCTGACTTTCTCTTTAATAATGCCTGATTCTGACTAAACCCACCCTTAAAAAATGATGAAAACTTTCCTTCCAACAAATAAGCTATAACTTTTACACCACCTTGATATTCCTCTTCGTCAGTTTCAGTCCTGGCCTCATTATAAGTAATCAATGCTGGAGCGTTCAAAGTTTTCGTATAAGGGGAAGTCATTAATAATGGAGTTTTCTTTATGCCATCATTTACATTTACTATGTCAATAGAGGCCGTAAACTTTGTCGATACCATATCAATATTCTTCGTAATTATACTTCTACCAAAATTATTTATTAATGGAAAATACCTATATAAAATAGGTTGAATATTAGGTTTGTCACCCATATTTCCAACAACTAATGGAATCACTGTGGCATTTAAACCATCTTTTACAATGTTCTTATTAATTCGTAATCCATAATTAAAAAGCAAATCATCTAAATTCACATCCAAAGGCTGGGCAAAAGTTCCTTCCAAACCTATCGAATCTACTTTTAAACCATCAATAAAAAACAGAACCTTACCGCCATTCATTACAAATTGATCTATTTTTAGCTTTGTATTCTCATCAATTTGAATATCTGGCTTAGGAACAATCAATGCGTCTAATCCTTCAAAAGATTGAGAAGCTTTGGAGTCAATAATATACAGTTGGTAAAACTCTTGCAATGAAGTGATTAAACCTGCAAAATTCACGGGACTAACTTTCGTAAATTCTGAAAGTAAACCAATTTTCTTCTTATCTGTTGTAGTTAACTTTTTAATGGCAGTAGCCAATTCGTATTCTACATTTTCGTAAGATTGGTTTAACTTTGTTTGTGCATCTTCTGCTTGGTTTGATTTTAAAAGCAAAACAGTGGATTCCTTTCCTTGAAACCATACAGTAGCATAAGGAAAAATTAAATTCTCGGTTTTCTTCCCATTTTGCTTATCAAAGATATTTGTTGGCTGCATCCCCTTATCTATTAATTCTTTGAATAGCTTGTTCCTCTCTTCTTCAGAACTTGCGTGGTAAGGATTAATAAATTGAAAATCAATATTTTCACCTCCATAATATTTAAATTCTAAAAGTGTTTCCTTAACTGCCCTTTTTAGCCTTTCGAAACCTCCCGGCAAATCTTCTCCATCTAAATAAACTTTAATAATAACTTGGTCAGAAAGTTCTTCCAACATAGACTTACTAGGACTTGAAATAGAATAACGTTTATCATTTGTTAAATCAAATCTAAAATAAAAAAAGGATCCTAAAATATTTATGATAAGTAAAATCCCCAGAACAAAAACATTATTTTTTAAAAAGGCAGTCATCAAATCTATTAAATTTTGACATAAAATTACGCTAAATTTGTTAGAAATTAAATACTTGAAAATGAATGCTGCTTATTGGGTTGAAAAATTAGGTCTTATGCCCCATCCCGAAGGTGGATTTTTTAAAGAAACCTACCAATCTCAAAATTATATTCCTTCAAAAGCCTTACCTGCTGGATTTAAAGGTCAAAGAAAAATTTCCACCGCAATTTATTTTCTATTGAATGATTCTAACTTTTCAGCATTTCACAAAATAAAATCGGATGAAATCTGGCACTTCTATCTAGGAAATGCTATTGAAATCTTCTATATAGACAATAATAATCAAATGCAAAGAATTTGCTTAGGAAATAATCCGGACAATAATGAGGTTTTTCAAGCTGTAGTTCCAGCTGGTTGTTGGTTTGGAAGCAGAATAATTGGTAAACAAGGATATTCATTAGTTGGGTGCACTGTAGCTCCCGGATTTAACTTTCAAGATTTCGAAATGGCAGATAGAAATAAGCTTGTTGCCGATTATCCCCAATATTTTGACATCATCAATCAATTAACGCATTAAATAATTTCTTTTGTAAAAATTCAATTTCTATCTATTAAATTTACAATTATTTAAATTATTAAAATGCTTCAAAGGGTTCAATCTATATTATTGTTTATTACATCTCTAGCCATGGCAACGTTTTTAGCCACCAATTCGTTTGTAAAAACTTTTGGCTCTAACGAAAAAATTGTCGTTAATGCATTTCATTTTCTTCATACAAGAGGCTCTCTTGTTGTTGTAGACAAACCAATTTATTATATTGCCACTGCAGGGGCTCTAGCGTTTATTTTGACCATTTTTACTATCTTCCAATATAAAAACCGAATCAGACAGATGCTATTAGTGGCCTTAAATTCTCTTCTTATAGGTATTACTTTAGCTGCCACAGTTTATCATATTCAAAATGACGCTATCAAAATATCTGGAACGGGCCAAGAAAGTGGTTATTATATTGGTATTTATGCAGCATTTATAGCTTTAGCATGTAATTGGCTTGCAAATAGGTTTATAAGAAAAGACGAAAAACTGGTAAAAGACGCGGATAGGATGCGTTAATTTTTCTTATTTTAATTTCCAACAATGAGAGTAGTGTTCATGGGTACACCAGACTTCGCTGTGGCAAGTTTGCAAAGATTGGTTGAAAACAAAATAAATATTGTTGCGGTAATTACTGCCGTAGATAAACCGGTTGGAAGAGGTCAAAAATTAAGCGAATCGCCTGTTAAAAAATTCGCTGTAACTCATAGTATTCCCGTTTTACAACCTGAAAAACTAAAAAATAAAGAATTTTTAGAAGAATTAGCTAGTTATAAAGCTGATTTACAGGTAGTTGTTGCGTTTAGGATGTTACCTAAAGTAGTATGGGCAATGCCAAAGCTTGGTACTATAAATCTTCATGGATCATTGCTACCTCAGTATAGAGGTGCAGCACCAATTAACTGGGCTGTCATCAATGGAGAAAAAGAAACTGGAATTACTACTTTTTTTATTGAGGAAGAAATTGATACTGGAAAAATAATTTTCTCAGAAAAAATAGCTATTGAATTAAATGAAACTGCTGGAAACCTGCATGACAAAATGATGTGGCTGGGTGGCGATTTAATTGTAAAAACAGTAAATGCTATTTCCTCTGGTTTCTATCCCAAAATTGAGCAAAATTATTCAAACATATTAAAACCTGCTCCAAAAATATTTAAAGAAACGTGTAGAATAGACTGGTCAAAAGATTCTCTAACAATTTTCAATTTTGTAAGAGGTCTTAGTCCCTTCCCCGCAGCATGGACAATGTTAGGTGATAAGCAAATAAAGATATTTGAAGTAGAAATTTTAAATGAAATAAAAAATATTCCATTATCAACATATCGTTATTCATATGAAAAAATCGAATTAGAAGTCTTTTCTGACCAAAAAAAATATTTTATTATAAAAACCTCTGATAGCTACTTGGCTATTCAACAACTACAATTAGAAGGAAAAAAAAGAATGAATATAGAAGAGTTTTTAAGAGGCTATAGGTTTGAATAACTTAGAAATGGGAATAAAACTCAAGTAAAATAGAAAAACCGACCCTAAAAATTAAGGCCGGTTTGTTGGTTTTTAATTGTTGATTCTAAGCCAAAAATCTTTAAACTGTTTGGGAAACTTTCAGTATACCAAACTTATAATATTAAAATGTATATTTATTTTCTTCTAGAAGCTCATCAGCCAATCTTCTTCGAGCATCTTTTGTATTAAAAGGATCAATTTTTGTGAATCTTTTCAATCCCATAAGCATAACTCTTAGTTCGTCTCCTTCAGCAAATGATTGAATTGCTTCTCTACCAGCATTCTGACATAATACAACCGAATGATGTAAATAAACAAGTGCTATATCTTTTTGTAAAGCCATGGCAGCTTCTCCTTTAATTCCAATTAGTTTTTCAACACGAAGTAATGTTGACTCAGCAACATATATTTCCGTAATCATATCTGCTACATTCATTAAGATTTCTTGTTCATGAGAAAGCTTCATCATGAATTTTTGAACTGCAGCACCTGCAATCATTATTGCGGCCTTCTTTAAATTTTTCAAGACTTTTTTCTCTGAGGCAAATATTGCTTCGTCATCAGAACTACTAAAATCAGGAATAGACAAAATTTCTTTGGCAACCATTGATGCTGGTCCCATTAAGTCCAACTCTCCTTTCATTGCTCTTTTCAAATACATATCTAATATCAACATTCTGTTGATTTCATTAGTACCTTCAAAAATTCTATTAATTCTAGAATCTCTATAAGCCCTCTCCATTGGAGCGTCTGCAGAATAGCCCATACCACCGTAAATCTGAACACCTTCATCAGCATTAAAATCTAACACTTCTGAACCATGAACTTTCAAAATAGCACATTCTATAGCATATTGCTCTAAAGCTTTTAACTTTGCAGCCGCATCCTCTATTCCTTCTGCTTTAAACGACTCAATTAAATCATCAATATTTTGTCCCGCTCGGTAACATGCTGACTCACAGGCGTATATTTTAATGGCCATTTCAGCTAACTTATGTTTTATAGCACCAAATCTACCTATGGAAATCCCAAATTGTTTTCTTTCATTTGCGTACTGTACTGCATGGCCTAATATTCCTTTAGATCCTCCCACCGCAGCAATACCTAATTTAATTCGACCAATGTTTAAAATATTTACTGCTATTTTGAATCCATTTTCACGATCTGATAGCATATTTTCAACGGGCACCATACAATCATTAAAAAACACTTGGCGGGTGTCTGATCCTTTAATACCCAGTTTTTTTTCAGGTTCATTCATCGTAATCCCCCCAAAACTTTTCTCAACAATAAAAGCTGTTAAATTT
>DAIQBE010000133.1:0-7569 GCA_036781325.1 Leadbetterella sp.
AAGAAAGAATTCCCGTAAGAAGCTATGAAGAACATTTTCCTCTAATTGAACGAGTTTTAAAAGGTGAAAATAATATTCTATGGCCTTCTGAAATCCAATGGTTTTCAAAATCCTCAGGAACCACTAATGCAAAAAGCAAATTTATTCCCGTTTCCGAAGAATCATTGGAAGAATGTCATTACAGAGGAGGAAAGGATCTTCTGACTTTGTATTTTCAAAATAGGCCTGATTCTCAATTGTTTGAAGGTAAAAGTATTTCAATTGGTGGTTCATTGCATGAAAATCCCTTTAATAGCACAACGATGGCCGGCGATATTTTTGCAGTAATTACCAAAAATATGCCTAAATGGGCTGAATTGTTTAGGACTCCTCCTCAGGAAGTTGCTCTTTTAGACAAATGGGAAGACAAAATGAAGCTCATGGTAGAGCATTGTTCAACAGAAAATGTAACTGGAATAGCCGGAGTGCCAACTTGGACAGTAGTTTTATTAGAAAATATTTTAAAGCATACAGGGGCTAAAGATATCACAGAAATTTGGCCAAATTTCGAAGTTTTTTTTCATGGTGCAGTTGCTTTTGGACCTTACAGAGATTTATTTGCAAATAAACTTATGCCAAGTTCAAATGTTAGATACATGGAGATTTATAATGCTTCAGAAGGATTTTTTGCGATTCAAGATGATTTTGCATTGAAAGATCAAATGCTATTAATGCTAGATTATGGTATTTTTTATGAGTTTTTATCAATGGAGGATTGGGAAAGTGAATATCCTAAAGCCCTAACCCTAGATGATGTGGAATTAGATAAAAACTATGCAATTGTTATTTCAACTAACGGAGGATTGTGGAGATATAAAATTGGAGATACCGTGAAGTTCACATCGAAATATCCACACAGAATCAAAATAACTGGAAGAACAAAACAATTTATTAATGCATTTGGAGAAGAAATAATTGTAGAAAATGCCGACCAAGCAATTTTACATGCAGCAAAAAAAGCTGGAGTATCAATGAAAGATTACACAGGAGGGCCAATTTATATGGAAGAAGGCATTAAAGGTGGGCATGAGTGGGTAATAGAATGTTCTGAAATACCAGAAAATAAGCGGAAATTTATGGAAGAATTTGATTCAAAACTAAAGGAAATAAATTCAGATTATGATGCTAAAAGATATAACGACTTGGCATTGCAGTTTCCCATTGTCCATTTTGTAGAAGAAGGCACCTTTTATAAGTGGATGCAACATAGAGGCAAGCTTGGTGGGCAACACAAAGTACCTAGATTGAGTAATTCTAGAGAATTTTTGGATGATATACTTCAATTTTGTTAACAATGAAAGCAATAGTTTTAGGATCTTCTGGGTTGGTAGGAGGGCATTTATTAAACCAATTGATAAATGATTCCTCTTTTACACAAATTACTATTTTTGTAAGGAAACTATTGCCAATAAATAATTCAAAGCTTATTCAAATCGTTTTTGATTTCAATACCTATTCTACCACTCTTAACTTAGATGGCGATGTTGTTTTCTGTTGTTTAGGTACAACAATCAAAAAAGCAGGTAGTAAAGAAGCTTTTCGTAAAGTTGATTTTGATGCTCCATTGTTTTTTGCAAAAGAAGCAAAAAAATCAAATGTTAAGTGTTTTTGTTTAGTTTCATCTATGGGTGCTAGTGCTAATTCAAGTATTTTTTATAGTAAAGTTAAGGGAGAACTGGAGGACGAAATAGCCAAGCTTTCGTTTCCATCTTCTGGTATGTTTAGGCCTTCTCTTTTATTAGGAGAAAGATCAGAATCTAGAATGGGAGAAAATTTAGGCAAATATTTAATGCTAGCATTTGATTTTCTTATTCCAGCTAAATATAAAGCCATTGAAGCATCCAAAGTTGCCATGTCAATGATTGATTTTGCTAAAAAGGCTCAAACTGGGCATTACGTGTTTCTTTCGAATCAAATTCAAAAATTTCAATAGGGTCTATTTATTCCCATTTATAAGTCGTTGTCTCTTCAGAATTTTCAATTTCTATCCTTTTGCTTTTATAGTCACTTTCCTCGTAAGGAACGTTAAACTTTGAAAAATCTACTTCTGGCATTAATTCGGTTTTTATATGTTGAATAGATTCTTGTAATGCCTCCAAAACTTTTTCAAAATCTTCTTTGTAAATAAATATTTTACTTTTTTCATACACAAAATCTCCCTCTTTTTGGTATCTTCTGCTTTCCGTTAAAGTAAGGAAATAATCTCTTGATCGTGTTGCTCTTACATCAAAAAAATAAGTTCTTTTTCCTGCCTTAATAGTTTTAGAAAAAATTTGCTCTTCTCTTTCCATTTCTTATATCTTTTAGGGTTTTTCTTCTCCCAAAAATAGGATTTTAATAGATCAAAAAAAAAATATTTAATTAAAAATATTGTAATAAATGAATAAAAATTTGTACTTTGTATATGAAGTTAGAAAGGCAATAAGTTTTGATACAATAAAATTTCAATAATTTTATTCTTTTGTAAATATGAAATCTATGACTTATTATAAAATAAAGATAGTTTTAGTAGCTTTTTTTGTATTTGTTAATGCTTTTTCAATTGCAGCTCAAAAAGTGGAAATTGGTAAAAAATTTAAAGGATCCGCTTCATATTATCATAAAAAATTTAATGGAAGAAGAACCGCAAGTGGAGAAAGGTTAAATAATCAAGATTATACGTGTGCGCATCGGTTTTATCCTTTTGGTACAATGATTGAAATAATTAATCCTTCCAATGGCAAATGGGTGGTAGTAAGAGTAAATGATAGAGGACCATTTTCAAAAAATAGAGTAATAGATTTGAGTTATTCCGCTGCCAAACAAATAGGAATGATTCAAAAGGGTATAATTAAAAT
Source organism: Leadbetterella sp. (assembly GCA_036781325.1). Lineage (GTDB taxonomy): Bacteria > Bacteroidota > Bacteroidia > Cytophagales > Spirosomataceae > Leadbetterella. Next base: position 2,877 of record DAIQBE010000133.1, read on the forward strand.
TGAAGCAAGGGTAGTTGGGGAGAACGGAGAATTATGTATTTTAAAAGAAGGAGCGTTATCTGAAAATTTAAAAAATATTTTCAATTCTGACACTACCTATAAATTTATTGCTCCTCTTTTACCAGAAAATGTAGCCTCTAAAAAAATAAAGCAATAATATTATAAATAATTTCATGCAGAACTTAAATTTATCGAAAATTCGTGAATTTGGAAATTTAGATTTTTTAGCCAAACAATTAGTAGAAGGTTTTATTACTGGTTTGCATAAATCACCTTTTCATGGTTTTTCAGTGGAATTTGCAGAGCATAGGCTATATAATTCTGGAGAAAGTACTCGTCATATCGACTGGAAGGTATTTGCAAAAACTGACAAGCTTTTTGTAAAACGCTATGAAGAAGAAACAAATCTAAGATGTCATTTGTTGGTTGATGTTTCCTCTTCCATGTATTATCCAGCTAAAACTAATGGCAAATTAAATTTCTCAGTTCTTGCTGCTGGAACAATTGCCAACATGCTACAACGACAAAGAGATGCGGTAAGTTTAGTGACTTTTTCAGACCAAATAGAGGTGCAAACCCAATGCAAATCTACCTCGAGTCATATTCATAAAATTTTTGTGGAATTAGAACAAGTTTTGAATAGGAGTAAAACAAAGCTAAGTTCTTCTGTTGCATCCACCCTGCATGAAGTGGCAGAGAAAATTCATAAACGATCTTTGGTGGTAATTTTTAGCGATATGTTTGAAGATATTAATGACACTGAGAAAATATTTTCAGCTCTTCAACATTTAAAACATAATATGCATGAAGTGTTACTTTTTCATGTAAATGAAAAAAGCACAGAATTAGATTTCGAATTTGACGATAGACCTTATGAATTTGTTGATTTAGAAACTGGAGAGAAAGTGAAAGTTCAACCTTCTCAAGTCAAAGAGCAATATGTTTCTATAATTGAAAATTTCAATCATGAATTGAAAATAAAATGTGGTCAATATAAAATAGACTTTATAGAAGTTGATATTAATAAGGGTTTTGATCAAATTTTGACTTCTTTTTTGGCAAAGAGAGCTAAAATGCGTTAAAATGCTTTTTAATCACTTTATATCCTATAAGAACCATTTATGTAAAATCTTTCTTCGTTTTAATATTCTTTTTTAATTTTGAAAAAAAATCAAAATTAAATAGATATGCTTTTAACAACAACTCATAGTATAGAAGGAAGAAGTATTAAGGAGTATAAGGCCATAGTAACTGGTGAAACCATCATTGGAGCCAACATATTTAAAGATATTTTCGCTGGTATCAGAGATATAATTGGTGGTAGATCGGGCTCTTATGAGCAAGTACTTAGAGAAGCTAAAGATTCAGCCATGTCTGAAATGGTAGATAGGGCAAAAAAGTATGGAGCCGATGCCATAGTAGGAATTGATTTGGACTATGAAACTATTGGAAAGAATGGCGGAATGATAATGGTCACTGCATCGGGTACTGCTGTAACTTTGAACTGAGGTTTAGGAGGTTAGAATTTAATTATTCTAACCTCCTAATCATTTCTAAACATGCTCTAGCATTATGATAAGGGCATTTCCACATGCCTATTTTGTCCATTTTTGTAAGTGGTTTATTGTTTTCATCAACTCCCCAATACCACTCGCCAGTTTCCGAAATAAGATTCTTTTTTATGAAATCCCAGGATTTAATAGATTGATTTAGATATTTTGAATTTTTAGTGATTTCGTAACTATTGTAGAAACCAACCATGGCCTCGGCTTGTGGCCACCAATCTTTTTGTTTTTTAATATGATTGCCTTCTATTTCATAAAACATACCTCCATCTTTATCAATTCCATTAATAGCCGCATTGCTAAGTCGAATAGAAATGGGTTTTATTTTTTCTATCCATTTATTTTCTCTTAGTACCTCTGCTGTTTCAAGCAATAACCAAGAGGCTTCTATATCGTGCCCATAGGAAATAATATCGGATCTTGATTTCCAGTCCTCTGTTAAAAATAAAATTTGAGTACCGGTCTGAGGATTAATAATATGGTTTGAGAATACCTCCAACAAGCCCTCTAATTGTTTTTTAAGGCCTGGGTCTCTCCATACTCTGAATAGATTTGTGAATGGCTCAATAATATGCAAATGGGTGTTCATTGATTTTTTTTGATCCTCTTTACCTTGCGTTATTATGTTATCTTGGGTAATGCTCCAATCTTCGGTTGTAACTTCAAAATAGCCGCCATTTGTTTTATCAAAAGCATTTTTTACCAAAAGGAAATATATTTCTTTAGCTACATTTAAAGCTTTTGGATCTTTAAAAGCACGATAATATTCAGATATTCCATATAAGAGAAATCCTTGCCCATAGATTTGTTTGTAACGTTCTTTAGGATTTCCTAAGTAATCAACTGACCAATAAGCACCTCCATTTTTGGTATCCCAAAAATGTTTCATCAAGTATTCATAAGCTCTTGTTGCCATAGCTTTGTACTCTGCCTTAGGATTTTGCAGGTAAGCTGCCGAAAAAGTCCATAAAATCCGGCTATTTAGAACCAATCCTTTATCAGCTTTTGGGAAAAGCTTATCATCCCCATTTATTTTCCCAATAAAGCCCCCGTTTTCATTGTCAACTGCATTTTTTATCCAATACGACAAGATATTGTCAAGTTCACTAATCATTTCATTTCGGTATTGTTTTTTTAACAATACCAAAGAGTCATTTTTGATTATATGTAAATCTGGTACATTATTATAATGCTTTTTAGTTTTTCCAAAAGAGGGTTTAGAAAGCACTAAAACAAAAAAAATAAAAGCATATTTTTTCATCTATAAAAAATTAGAAGCAAAATTTTATTATTCTATATTCAATTCAAATTAATCCAGTTTTAATTATTTTTCAAGAATCAAGGCAGGAATTGCCTTTAGTTTATAAAGGTCATTGAATTTACCAATGTCTTCATTAATAATTTTTTCAATACTATCTTTTTGTACTTTCCATTCTTTAGATAAATCTGCTAATCTTGTAATAGTACCATTTGTAAGAGTCGGGTTATGTGCATCTGCTCGAGTTTTTAAATCTAAAAATTCCGCATTTAATCTGTTTGGAAAGTTAATTACATCCTGAAAAGTTTCTTGCTTTGTTGAAATTAAATTGCCTTCCCATTCCGTTAATTTCTTAGAAATTCCTTTTCCAAGATCTAATAACTCAGTCAATTCTTTTTTGTCTTTTAATAAGGTGGTGTAACTTTCTATTTGAGCTTTTATTTTTCTCATATTGATTACCGTTGCATGTATTTCTGCAACACTATTTTCTATAGTTTTAAGAAAATTTTCTTGAGCCTCAAAATCTTGTTTTGTAGCTTTTAATCTTGGGTCTGCAATCACCTTTGCTTGGGTAAAAGAAGTATCTTTTCCAGCTATTAGTCTAATTTTAAAATTATTAGGAGCAACTAAAGCCCCTCTGTAATCCCCATTAACAAACACTTTGTTTATTCCAACTAAACCTTCCTTTCTTAAATCCCAGGAAGTACGGTTAATTCCCTTTTTGCTAGGAATTACTTGTTTTTCAGTTGGACCACCCTCATATTTTACAAAATTTTTGTCTTTTTGATTGTCTAAAGTCCGTATTGTCTTTCCATTACCATCAATAATTTCAATTACTACTTTTGAACTATCCATGTTTTCTGGTAAGAAATAGTCTAATATCAATCCAGTCATAGGATTTTGACCTAAACCTGGAATAGCCTCAGGAGGTGAAGGGACATCAAATTTTATAGTATTTTTAGGGTTAAAAATAATGGCTTTAGTAATCTGATCTAAATTTTCGGACTGTTGAAGAGCAGATAAATCATCCAAAATCCAAAAAGCCCTTCCTGCTGTCGAGGCCACAAGGTCATTATCATGAACAACCAGATCAGTAATTGGAACTACTGGTAAATTAAGGGAAAGCTTTTGCCATTTTTCGCCATTATTATAAGATATATAAAAACCCAATTCAGTTCCACAGTATAAAAGCCCTTTTTTCTTTGGATCTTCTCTTACTACTCTAGCAAAATCATTTTCATCTATTCCTTGGACTATTTTATTCCAAGTTTGTCCATAATCTTTTGTAATGAAAATTAATGGAGAAAAATCATTAAATCGATATTTGGTTGCTACAATATAGGCAGTGGCAGGATCATGAGGAGAAACTTCAATACTATGAATAAGGCATTCTCCAAGTTCTTTCGGAGTCACATTTTGCCAATTTTTTCCATCGTCTTGAGTAACGTGGACAAGTCCGCAGTCGCTTCCTGTATATAAAACTCCTTCTTTGTGAGGAGAAACAGCTATGTATTGAAGCGTATTGTACACTTCGCCTCCTGCACCTTCGCTTGTATAAGGTCCACCGCCATCTTCTTGTTTAGCTTTCTCATTTTTAGTTAAATCACCGCTTATTTCTTTCCAGGATTGTCCATTATCACTACTTTTCAAAACTACGTTTCCACCATGATAAATTGTGCCCTTTGTAAATGGAGAAGCAACTATTGGAGCATTCCAGTTAAATCTATATTTTTGAGTATTAGGTTTTACTCCCAACCCAATATGAGGATAGGCCATTACATCTTTTGAGATTCCAGTTTTTAAGTCTAAAACTTCTATATTTCCTTGAAAACAACCACCATAGATGACCTGGGGGTCAGAAGGATTGTCA
>DAIQBE010000134.1:0-7566 GCA_036781325.1 Leadbetterella sp.
ATATCATAAATGTCGGCCAAATAATCATTTCCAAGATGTAATGAGGCAAAATGAAATTGGAAATCTACTCTTTCTGGACTCAAAGAAGTGGACCCAAAAGCCACCGCCTCTAAGGGGCTAACAGTAAAAATACCCTTCTTCTGAACAAAATATTTAATTAAACCAGCTAATTGATTGAGAGGCTTTAAATGATGATTTTGACCTTCTTGAACATTTGATAGCCCACTAACAGCATAAAATAAATGATCTTGAAGATTTTTCCCAACGCCAATTAAGTTCTTCTTTACGTCTATCCCAATTGATTTTAATTCATCCTCTGCCCCTATTCCTGAAAGCATTAAAAGTTGTGGAGAAACAAATGTTCCTGCAGAAAGAATGACTTCTCTTTTTGCTTTAAAAACATTTAAATCTCCATTTTTTGAAATAACCTCTACTCCTTGGGCTCTATCATTTTCAATAATAACCTTTTTAACATGGGTATTTGTTAGCACTTTTAAATTTTTTCTACCTAACACTGGATTTAAAAATGCATCGACTGCCGAAAATCGCTTCGCATTTTTGATTGTAAATTGAAAAAGCCCAGCACCTTCTTGATTCATTCCATTGTAATCTTCATTTCTAACAAAACCTTTGTTTACACAAGAATTTACGAATGCTTCTGAAAAAGGAGTTTTAAAGTTCTTGGCATATTCAACATTTAATTCCCCAGCTTGTCCATGATAATTTGTAGAAATATCTTGATTACTTTCCGATTTTTTAAAATAAGGTAATACCTCCTTGTAAGACCACCCAAGATTTCCTAAATCTGCCCATTCGTCATAATCAGCAGGATTTCCTCTTACATAAGCCATGGCATTTGTAGAGCTGGATCCGCCTAAAACTTTTCCTCTTGGTAAATATATCTTTCTATTTAGGATGAATTTTTGAGGCTCCGTCCAATATCCATAATCGACTTCAGATCTATGAAGCTTAGCATAACCGGCAGGAACATGAATCTCAAATTTAGAATCCGGGCCGCCAGATTCTATTAATAACACTGCATTTGCTGGATTCTCGCTAAGCCTATTTGCTAAAACACAGCCTGCAGAACCTGCCCCTATAATAATGTAGTCGTATTGCACGATTTATTTTGGTTGATTTATGTTTAAAGTTAAATAAAATATTATCTATAATTGGACTTTTATTGGTATTTTTCTATTTATAAAAATTAATTCTTGGATATAAAACTAGGGCTCAAGTCAAATACTTTTAAATATTTTAATTATTTTTGAAAAACTATACTCTAAAATTAAAACTTAGCTTTTTAGACTACTATTTTCTTTTTTTAAACAATTCTATACTAGAATTTGTTGAAAAGTAATGGTCTTTAAATTAGCAAATAAAACAAAATTCTAAATGAGTTATTATTCAATAAAAGATTTAGAAAGTCTTTCGGGTATAAAAGCTCACACTCTTCGTATTTGGGAACAGCGATATAATATAATAAATCCAAAACGTACCGATTCAAACATAAGGCTTTACGATGATAGCGATTTGAAGCTTGTTTTGAATATTTCTTTATTAAAAGAACACGGTCATAAGATTTCTGAAATAGCCAAATTTACTTTAGATGAGCTTACTAATGAAGTTCTAAAAATTTCCGACCAACAATTAAGTTACCCAGATCAAATTCATGCCTTAACTATTGCAATGATAGATATGGATGAAGAAAGATTTGAAAAAGTAATGTCTACCAATGTATTACAATTTGGTTTTGAAAACACCATGATTAACATAATTTATCCATTTCTTACACGAATTGGCACATTATGGCTTACTGGCAGCATTGGACCGGCACATGAGCATTTTATTATTAATCTAGTCCGTCAAAAGATGTTGGTGGCTATAGATGGACAAGTTTTAAGAGCCGATGAAAATTCCAAAAAATTCATACTCTATACTCCAGAAGGAGAATACCATGAAATTGGGCTGCTTTTTGCAAACTATATTTTAAGAGCAAGAAATAATAAAGTTGTTTATCTCGGTCAAAGCTTACCGTTTGCAGATTTAAATCATGTGGTAGATTATCACAAACCAGACTATATTTATACTGCTATTACTTCTACACCTGGGCAAGACGAAGTTGAAAATTATCTTAACAAATTGGCAGATAACTTTTCAGAATATGCAATTTTAGTTACTGGATATCAAGTGATAGGCCAAGGTTTGGATTTACGGAAAAACGTACGAGTAGTACCAAGCATAAATTATTTGATGGAGATTGCCACTGGAGATTAATGTACTATTTCTTGATTTAAAAAATAATTATTGTACTAATTTAAATTACTAGTTGCCGACTAAATGAAATCTTATTTGTAAAATCATCCATATATTAAGCCCTTATAGGGCTTTTGATTTGAATGGGGTTACTTTTTTACCAATATTAATCTATTTGGATTCTACCATCCGGGATTATTGATTACCACCCACTTAACATCTAAAAGTTTCTTTTTAATAATTTTATCGGAGGACAGCATTTTTAAATCTCTTGAATTCATTAAAAAAAATGTGATTTTCTAAAAAATATCATACAAAAATGTAAAGTAATTTTTTGTAGTTCTATCTTCACAATTTGTGCTCCTTCCTTATATTTGATTTTTATTTAATTTTACAAAAAACTGGAACCTTATGAAAAACTATGTAATGTTAACGCTTTTTTTAAGCGTTCATATTTTAATTTTCGCACAAAAAAAGAAATTACCTGAACCTTTAAAAAAAGAAATTTCGAAAATAAATTTAGATTCTACTTATTCTGCTCTTAAATGGAGAAACATAGGACCATTTAGGGGAGGTAGGTCTGTGGCGGTAAGTGGCGTCGTTAACGATAATCTTACTTATTACATGGGCACTACGGGAGGCGGTCTTTGGAAAACTTCTGACGCCGGAATTTCTTGGAAAAATATTTCAGATGGCTATTTTAAAACAAGTTCGATTGGAGCCATTGCAGTTTCTGAATCTGACCCAAATGTGGTATACGTAGGTATGGGCGAGCATGCTCCACGTGGTGTAATGACTACCTACGGTGACGGTGTTTATAAATCGACAGATGCAGGTAAAACATGGAAAAAGATGGGTCTGGACCTAAGCAGACATATTTCTAGGATAAGTATTCATCCTAAAAATCCAGACATAGTGTTTGTAGCGGCACAGGGAGCTCTGCATGGTCAATCAGAAGAAAGAGGAATTTACAAATCAATAGATGGTGGAAAAAATTGGGAAAAGACCCTTTTTGTGGATAACAATACAGGTTGTTCCGACTTATCAATGGACATGAATAACCCCAGAATTTTGTATGCTGCCATGTGGGATCATCGCAGGTTGCCGTGGCAAATGGTAAGTGGAGGAAAAGGGAGCGGCTTGTATAAATCAACTGATGAAGGACAGACTTGGGAAAAAATGGAAAAGGGACTACCCAAAGAGAAAGGAAAAATGGGAGTTGTAGTTTCTAGAGCAAACTCCAGCCTGCTTTTTGCTGTAATAGAATCTGATACAGAAAAAGAACAAGGTGGAGTATTTAAATCTGAAGATGCAGGTAAAACATGGAGCAGAATTAGTAAAGACCATAGAACGGTCCAAAGAGCTTGGTATTATATTGAGATTTTTGCTGACCCCACCAATGAGAATATTGTATATGTATTAAATTCTCCTGCATTAAAATCTATAGATGGAGGAAAAACATTCAGACAGGTTTTTAACTCTACACATGGCGACCATCATGATCTTTGGATAAACCCTAAAAATGGAAAAAACTTGGTTTTGGCAAATGATGGTGGGGCGGCAGTTAGTTTTAATGGCGGCCAAAGTTTCTCAAAGCAAAATCAAATGCCAACAGCTCAATTTTATAGAATTAATGCCGACAATAACTTCCCTTATTCCATTTATGGAGGCCAACAAGACAACTCTTCAGTGAAAATTCCAAGCCGAGTAACAAGTGGATATGGAATAGCTGAAAAAGATTGGACTTTTGCCGCAGGAGGAGAAAGTGCGTTTATTGCGTTTGACCCTGACGCTCCACGTTTCTCCATGGGTGGAAGCTATCAGGGAACAATTGAACTCTTAGATGCCCAAACGAAGGAAGGGAAAGGCGTTATGACTCGACCAATTCAATACCAAGCCTTGAAAGCAAAAGATATGAAATACCGATTTAATTGGAATGCTCCAATTATCTATTCGCAAAGAGAAAAAGCCTTTTATCATGCGGGGAATGTAGTATTGAAAAGTACAGATATGGGAAAATCCTGGGTAGAAAACTCCCCAGATTTAACACGAAAAGATACTACAAAATTAGGTCTTGGAGGAGCTCCTTATACCAATGAAGGAGCTGGTGGAGAAAATTATGCAACAATCTCTTATTTAATGGAATCGCCAAAAGAAGCGGGAGTTTTTTGGTCTGGAAGTGATGACGGTCTGGTACATATTACCAAAGACAATGGAAAAACTTGGACCAATGTTACACCCTCGGGGCTAGAAGAGTGCTTGATCAATAGCATTGAAGTTTCTCCTCACAACAACGCTGTGGCATATATTGCTACCAATAGGTACAAATTAAATGATTTTAGTCCTTCTATTTATAAAACAATTGATTATGGCAAATCATGGACTAAAATATCAGACGGCATACCTTATGGTGATTTTGTGAGAGTAGTAAGAGAAGATACCGAAAACAAAGATTTGCTTTTTGCCGGAACAGAAAATGGATTCTATATTTCGTATAATGGAGGAAAAATTTGGACCAAAATGCAACTTAATCTACCTATTACACCTATTACAGATTTAAAAATTCATCAAAACGATTTAATTGCTTCTACTCAAGGCAGATCGTTTTGGATTTTAGACGACTTAGGGCCTTTGCGACAGACAAATGGTATATTATCTAAAGATAGTTTGACCGTATTCGTTCCAGAAGCCGCTTACCGTGTTTCGGGTGGCAGTAGTTTAGATTATGTTTCTGAAGAAGATGACGATTCTCAAGCCACAATTGGCACAAATCCGTCAACTGGGGTTGTTTTTTATTATAATTTACCCTCAAAAATAGATAGCAGTGCCACTTTGCTTTTAGAGATTTCCAATGAAAAAGGGGAACTAGTGCGAGAATATTCCAGTAAAAAAAATGAAGAATTTGAAGAATATCCAGGAGGGCCTTCGCAAGACCCAAGCCTTTTTTTAAAGCCAGGATTAAATCGTTTTGTTTGGAATATGCGAGCGGAAACCATAAATGGAATACCAAAAGTATTTATTGAAGGGAGTTATGACGGAAGAAAAATGTCTCCCGGTATTTATTCCGCAAAGTTTATTTTTGGCACACAATCAAAAACGGTACAAGTTGTCATAAAAGGAGACCCAAGGTTCGAAGCAACTATTTCGGAATACAATGAACAAGAAAATGTTTTGAAACAAATAGAATCAAGCATTAATGATATTCATGGGGCAATAGCTAAAATGAGAAAAATTTCCAATCAAATTGCAGAAGTAAATTCATTGTTAAAGAATAAAGCAGAATTAAAAGCCATTGTAGATTTAGGGAAAGAAATAGTGCAAAAAATAAAAATTTGGGAAGAAAAATTGGTGCAAAACAAAGCCGAATCTAATGACGATATCATTAATTTTAGAAACATGATTAGTGCTGATTATATATTTTTAAGAGGTGAAATAGATTCCAATTTGCCCATAGTAACCCAAGGGCAAAAACTTCAAATGGCTGAATTAGATGCTCAATGGAATACTTACAAAGCTGAAATGGAGGGGCTCATTAATAAAGAAGTGAAATCTTTTAATACCCTTTGTTCACAAAAAGGATTAATGAAGGTTATAGTTCCTTAAAATAGCTATTAAAAAGTATCTAAGTAGTATAAGCTTAGATACTTTTTTTCAAACAATTTATTGTTTAACACATATTTAGGCATTTAATCTTTATCTAGGTAAGCCTTTGTTTTTAAACATAAATCCATTTATACTTGATTCATAAACTACTTTTACGCTTGCTCTAAATTCCAAAAAAATTACTTGTTTATACGGGTCTCCTAAAAAAAGATTACTTTTATATTCATTTCTAAGCACTTGAGCTTCATTTTGGGATAATTAAAATAAATGAATATTCGACTACACCTTATAGTTTTCTCTTTTATCATTCCCAGCCTAGCTTTTGGGCAAATTATTAGTGGCAACTTATTGGATTCACTAACAAAAGAACCTTTGTCTTATGCTAACTTAAAATTAGAATCTAAAACAAAAGAAGTACCTCTTATGGCTCAAATAGCCAGTGATAAAGGAAAATTTCAATTTACAGGAATAAAAAAAGGGAAATACATAATAATAATTGAATATATAGGATACAAATCAAAAAAAATTGAAGTAGATTATAATCAAATTTTAGAAGGTTTAGACTTAGGAGCCATAGCCTTATCTCCTTTAAGTCAATTACTTGAGTCTTTAGTAGTAAATGGACTCAAGCCAAATGTAGTTAGCACATTAGAAAAACAAATTTATAAAGCGGAACAATTTGAAGTGGCAAGGGGCGGAACCGCAGTTGATGTTTTGAAAAATATACCTTCGGTAATGGTAAACGCTGAAGGTGAGATACTGGTTAGAGGTTCCAAAGGCTTTTTAATACTAATTAATGGCAAACCAAGCCAAATCGATGCTGCTACTTTATTGGCTCAAATTCCCGCCAATACCATTGAGAAAGTAGAAATGATTACAGCTCCCTCCGCCAAATATGATGCAGATGGTAAAGCGGGGATAATTAACATTATTACAAAATCGGGTACAAATAATGGCCTAAATGCAGTGTTTAATCTACAATATGGACTACCAAGAATAAAAGCCTATTTTAATGAATCTGAGCCTCAAAGATATGGTATAGACGGGACCATTACTTTCAAAAAAAATAAATGGGAAACAGCTTTGTCGCTGAATTATCTAAAAAACGATATTGCTGGTAGAAGAGTGGGAGATGTTAACACAACCATAGGAACTATTTTAACGAGTTTCCCAAGCGATGGTGAGCGAAGTTTTAAAAGAGAGAATTACGGGCTGAGAGCGACTGCTACTTATAAATTTTCTGATAATGACGAGCTCTCTGGAGGAATTTACTTAGGAGAAAAAAGTCAATACCGCACAGCCAATATATTTTATAATAATTCTAAAACTAATTTGTTAACCAAAGAAGTTTTTAATAAAAATCAATATTACAATGCAAATTTGGTTTTAAAGTCTGGTACATTTCGAGTATATAATTTAGACTATTTACACACTTTCAACAAAAAATCCTCCATTAGTTTATCCGGGCTGTATGAATATGCACTCCTTGATGGATTTACAAAAAATAGAAATTTACAATTACTGAATTACAACGACACCCTGCAATACACTATTAATACAGGTTCTAACCCGCTCCATGCAGTTCGTCTAAAAGCAGACTATGAACATAGCCTTGGAATAGGCAAACTGGCCTTTGGGTATCAATTTAGAACCCAAAATCAGAATGGCGATTTTGATTATCGAGAAAAAACAGGAAATTTTAAGCCT
>DAIQBE010000135.1:0-7545 GCA_036781325.1 Leadbetterella sp.
AACGGATAACCGATAACAGAAAACGGATAACCGATAACCGATAACGGATAACGGATAACAGATAACAGATAACCGACAACAGATAACAGATAACCGAAAACGGATAACGGACAACGGACAACAGATAACCGAAAACGGACTATAAATCCATCACATTGATTTAACGGTCTTGGATGGTGCTGCAAATGGTTTTTTCATTAGCCTGTTTTTCTCCAGTATGTCAAAAGTTTTCTTTTCATCACTTCCCATCAAAGCAGTAAACACGACAATATCGGTAAACATGATGGCGGCGAGTTGGGGAGATTGTGACATTAAAAAATGGTTTGATCGTTAAGTTTTAATTTTTTATTCATAAGGTATTCCAATTCTATCCAAAAGCTTCATGGTTCTTGGGTCTTTTTTTAATTCAGGATTATTCAGCCAAGCAACTTTCTTCCACAACATGTTCGTTTCATGCATTTCTACAGCTTTGTCATAATATAAAAATGCTTTATCGAATTCTCCAATAGATGCATAGACATCTCCAATATAGCCATTGACCTGCATGCTTTCCAATTGTTTGATTACTTCCTCGGCTTTTAATTTATCTCCCATGAAACCGTACACTGATCCCATAAAAGATAATGTTAACGGTTCATTTTCCAGTTGAATAGCCAATTGTAATGACACAAACCCTTCCTGTGGCCTCCCTGATTGTATATGAGCAAATCCTACCCAAAAATGACCGCCATAGAAAGTAGAATCTACGTCTATCATTCGTTTCCCGTTCTCAAGGACTGTCTGCATTTCACCGAACATACCAGGCGCAATAGTCGCCATATACAGGTTCATGAGTGAAAATGGGTCGAGGCTAATCGCAATCTGACAGTGCTTCATGGCCCTCTCTTTATTGCCCAATGCAGATGATAACATGGCTAATTGTACATGAGTTTCCGCATTGTTCGGTTCAATGGAAAGAGCTTTCATAAAGTGTTCTTCGGCCTGTTTAAAATTCCAATCTACGTGAAATTTTAATCTCCCCACAGCAAGATGGCTTTGGGCAATCTCTCCATCCAAATCAAGAGACTTCTGTGCCGCTTCTAATGCTAATGACATGTTATTTTCTTGCGATAGCCCGAAAAAATTTAAGAACATGTAGCAATATGCTTTTCCCGAAAATGCAATTGCATAGTTTGGATCAATTGCAATGGCTCTATCAAAATATTCAATAGCTTTCATGAAAGCATCTGGATTTAATTTGTTGTAATAAAATCGCCCCTGTAAATACAACTGATACGATTCCACATTATCTGTATACTTTTTAAGAACTGCATTTTTTTCTGAACTCAATAATTTGATTTTAACGGCATTCAGTATGGCCAGCGATACTTCATCCTGAATGTCAAAAATATCTTCCAGTTCTCTGTCGAATTTTTCTGAGTACAAATGAAACCATCTGCTACTTTGATGAGCTGTGCCGTAATGCGTAACTTGTTTCCCGATTTCCTAACGCTGCCTTCCAATATGTAACTGACTTTGAGTTGATCGCCAATCACCTTCAAATCCATATTTTTCCCCTTGAAAGCAAACGAAGAAGTTCTTCCTATCACTTTTAATTCAGATACCTGAGCCAAATCGTTGATGATGTCTTCACTGATGCCATCGCTGAAATATTCCTGCTCCGGGTCGCTGCTCATATTAACGAAAGGCAATACCGCTATACTTTTTTCCAAAACAGTTGCTGTCGGTATCTCGGGAACAAAGATATTGCCGCCTTCCACCATCACCTGATACATTCGGATGGGTTGACTAACATTTTTCAGTATGGCTTCTTTTGCAAACCGGGTTATTATCTCCTTCTTGTTAATAAGATTATTGTTAACAGCTTCTGAAATATAAATAGATCCCGGACTTGCCGCAGATTGAATGCGGGCTGCGATGTTTACACCATCACCAAAAACATCATCATTTTCAAAGACCACTTCTGCCAAGTTTATGCCTATGCAAAGCTGGTATTCATTGGCTGCATTACAGGCTTCCTGAATTTTGATGGCTGCATTGACGGCATCCGACACATTTCCAAACGTAGCCATTACGCCATCACCGAGCTCCTTGATCCAGCGACCATTGTATGTGCTGATGATGGGTTTATGGATTTTCCTGTTTTTCTCCAGTATCTCAAATGTCTTCTTTTCATCACTGCCCATCAAAGCAGTAAAGCCGACAATATCGGTAAACATGATGGCGGCGAGTTGGCGAGATTGGGACATAGAATATTAATATTATTTACGTTTTAGATACTTTAAAAGAATATCAATTAAAAATTTAAATCAAATAGTTATTATTAATTTATACCAATATGGCTGCCTTTAGAGCCTATATTTATACTTTTAAATAGAATTGAATATTAAAATTGAAATTTCTTTTTATTAAGTTTTGAATAGTTTTATGGAAAGATAATAAAATAAAAATAAAAAAATAATTTCATTTATTTAAAAAAAATATGAAGAAAAACTGTTTGGGATAAAATTTAATGACGATAACTTGTGTTTATGTGCGAATTATAATTTTCTGTCCCATAATAATCGTAGTTAAGAACTCTTTAGTAGCTTCTGTGCAGGCTTAGTTTGTATATTTCCAAAGAATCTCCACGAGTGTCTTTGAGGTTGATTATGTGCTCTAGCAGTTATTTCAACAAAAAAGGTTTAATATACCAAAGTCATAGAACTGAATGTGGGCTTCAAAGCAAATAACCGAAAACAAATAACCGATAACAGATATCAGAAAACGGACAACAGTTAACGGACAACAGTTAACGGACAACAGATAACGGACAACAGATAACGGACAACCGACAACCGATCAATGCCCTCCCTTCACAGCTCCTACTTCCTTGTCAAAATCAATATTCTGTTTTCTTAGCACTTTTTGCACTTTTATGCCAAACCAAAAGAGGTAAGCAAAGCAAACCGCCGCTAGAATATAAGATAGCTGAATTCCTATTCCATCAGCTAATCTTCCTTGCAAAACTGGAATAATAGCTCCTCCCAATATCATCATAATCATAAAAGCAGATCCTTGGTTGGTATATTTACCTAAACCCGCAGTTCCTAGAGAAAAAATGCTAGGCCATAGAATTGAACAAAATAATCCACCACTTATTAAACTAAATAAGGCGATGTGCCCAGTTGTAAAAACGCCAATTAAAGTCATTATAGCACCCACGCCTGTGTATATTAGGAGGGTACGCACTGGCTTTTCTTTGGTCATAAAAAAGGATACAATCATTATGGCAACACAAAATCCGTAGGGATACAAATCGCTTACATCCCCACTCATTATGGAGTTTACGTATAATACTATGGAGAATGCAATAAATGGAATAAGCACCCAAAGCACTTTCTTAGTAGTGGCAGAAAAATTAAAATTACCAACTGAGGCCGTCCATCTTCCCACCATCATACTTCCCCAAAATAGCGAAACATATTTTGAAACCTGAGAAGAAACCAAGCCTTGAGTTTCTTTTAGATATTCAGGCAAATTGCTTCCAATGGTAACTTCCACCCCCACATATACAAAAATGGCAGTCATGCCCAGTACCAATTGGGGATATTTCAATGCTCCAAATCCCGCCTCCACATGTTCATCATTAACAATTCTTGGCAATTTGGATATCCAAAAAAAGCCTGCCACTAAAAGAAAAGCTGCTCCTAATATCAAGTAAGGCACTTTTACCGATTCTATGGTGGCACTCAATGCGGCTTCTGGAGAAATTGAGCCAAATATGGCAAAAGAAACTATCAATGGCCCGATGGTTCCACCAAAATTATTTACAGCTCCACCCAGATTTATTCGAGTGGCACCTGTTTCAGGAGGCCCTAAGGCTATCATAAAAGGTTGAGTAGCCGTTTGTTGTAAGGAAAACCCTAAGCCAACAACAAATAATGCTGACAAAAGCAAAAAATACGATTTGGTTTCTGCAGCTGGATAAAAAATTAAAGAACCTAAAGCTGAGATGACTAAGCCAATGATAATGCCGTTTTTGTATCCAATTTTGTTTAAAATATCGGTTTTCATATAACTTGATAAAAACAAATAAATCAAAGAACCTACAAAATAAGCAGCGTAAAAAGCAAAATCAACAAGCTGTGCTTGCCATTGAAGCAACTCAAATTTTTCTTTAAAAAGTGGAATCAAAATTCCGTTTGATGCCGCGACAAAACTCCAAAAAAACCAAACGGTCATTAAAGTATAAAGTGCGGGTAGATTAGTTGAATTCGATTGATCTTTCATGAAGTAAGGGTTATATTAAAAAAAATTATTCCGAATAAGTAGTTTCGCCTTGCCAATCATATAGACTGTTCTTATCGGCGTCCCAATTGGGGTAGATCGCAAAATGCTTTAATTTCACCAAACGCATTAATACGTCTCTTAGCTCAGAAATATTGCTATTTTCTGTGGCAGAAATAAAAACAACATCCCCTTTTTTTAAGTAACTATTTTTTAGCCTAGCTAAGTTTTTAATTAAATCTTCTTCAGTGGCCAAATGTTTATCGAGTCCTTCTTCCGACTCTGGCTCAAAACGATCCAACTTGTTAAAAACAATAATAGTACTTTTATCTCCTGCTCCAATTTCGGCCAGCGTGGTATTTACTACATCAATTTGTTCTTCAAAACTAGCATGCGAAATATCTACTACATGTATCAAAATGTCTGCTTCACGAATTTCGTCTAAAGTCGACTTAAACGACTCAATGAGTGTGGTTGGTAGTTTTCGAATAAAGCCTACAGTGTCTGTTAATAAAAATGGAATATGCCCCAAAACCACTTTTCTAACAGTAGAATCAATGGTGGCAAATAATTTATTTTCAGCAAAAACCTCACTTTTTGCGAGTCTGGTCATTAAAGTAGATTTTCCAACATTCGTATATCCTACTAATGATACTCGCACTAGCCTATCCCTTTCTTTTCTTCGTGTAGCTGATTGTTTATCTATCTTTTCTAGTTTTTCTTTCAATAAAGCGATCCGATCTTGCACAATTCTCTTATCAGTTTCAAGTTCTTTTTCACCAGGCCCACGCATACCAATTCCCCCTTTTTGTTTACTCAAATGTGACCACATCCGCGTAAGACGTGGTAAAAGATATTTATATTGTGCTAATTCTACCTGTCTTTTAGCCTGATCTGTTTGTGCTCTTTGAGAAAAAATATTTAGTATCAATAAACTTCTGTCTAGCACTTTTATGTTTTCAAAGGCTTGTTCCAAGTTTCTAACTTGTGAAGGAGAAAGCTCATCATCAAAAATAATAGTGTCAACAGGATGAATGGTTATCCAAGTTTGAATTTCTTCTAATTTACCTTTCCCTACAAAGGTCCTTTGATCGGCGTAATTAAGTCGCTGTACAAATACTTTAACTGTTTCTACACCTGACGTTTCGGCAAGAAAAGCGAGTTCATTCAAGTATTCTTTTGTTTTTTCGGCATTTTGCTTTTGAGAAATCAGGCCTACCAAAATGGCTGTTTCTTTTTTCAGACTTGTAGAATATAACGTTTTGTTTATCAATGTTGGCTTTTAATTTTACAGTTTTTTTATTACAATATTACAGTTTTTTTTTGCTTTTTATTTTAATTCTTTTAAATTTCCTTTTCAAATTTTAATTTAAAACAAATAGTTTGGCATTTTATCAAGTTTTTGTAGAGAAAAAAGTTTAAATATTATGTAAAGATTTTTATTTCTTATAAAAAACGGTTTTTTAATGGTATTAGCACTGTTTTCTCCTTCTTTTTTAAATTTCTTTTTTCTTTTATTTGAAGAAATTAAAAATTGGCACAAAATTGGTATATAGAATAAACAGTTCGGAAGTTATTTAAAAGCATTAAATGTCATAAATAAACTAACAAATATTTAAAAAATAGCAAATTGATTGGAATTTTGTTTTTAGCAACATAAATTTGTTTGCGAATTACACCCAACAGAAAATATTTGGACTTCGGTTCAAAATGACTTAATCCTTCGTATCGGCTTAATTGCCAACACGTGGATTATTAGGAAAGCACGTAAGTCGGAATCCCTGCCACTATCATTGAGGCGGGGATTTTTTTTGTATCTTTGTAGCCCTTTTACAGATATTTATTAGTAATGAACCTTTCAAAAAACATAAGCATTCCCAACAAAAGAGCCAAGTTTGAGTATGTATTCTTAGAAGAGTACTCTGCTGGAATGGTTTTAACTGGCACAGAAATTAAATCAATTAGACAGGGTAAGGTAAATATGTCTGATGCCTATTGCATATTTAATGGAACCGAACTTTTTGTCAAAAACTTAAATATTGCAAAATATGAAATGGGTACGCACTACAATCATGAGCCACTACGAGAGCGGAAATTGCTCTTAAATAAAAAAGAATTAAAAAAATTAACAAATAAACTTACAGATAAGGGTCTCACTATTATTCCTACAAGGTTATTTATCGCTGATAGTGGAATAGCTAAACTTGAAATAGCACTTGCAAAAGGGAAAAAACTTTTTGACAAAAGAGAAACTATTAAAGAAAGAGATGTGAGTAGAGATTATCAAAGAAATGAATAAAATAATCACCTTCGGGTTCCGGTAAATTCTAATTTTTTGTTTCTAAAGATTTTAATAGATTAAAGTTTTTTTAAATAATTACTTTTTTAATTTTCTATCTTTTTTTAAAGATTTAAACCGAATTTTAAATTTTATATATTTTGGTATTTAAATCACTAGGTTTTGATAATTAAAAAAAAGCCATATTTTTTTTTCTGCTTTATCAATTTTCCCTATAATTCTTAGAAATAAAATTTTTAGTAATTTGAAAATCACCATTTTTTAATACCATTTTAACCTAAAATCCTACCTAAATTTCAATTGTTTATAGTAGTTCTAAATTAATTTTTAATCTTTTGAAAAATCTTTAAATTTTATTGAAATTTAATTCTTAAATTGCCTTACAATTAGTGAATTATAAAAACTACATTGTATATGGGGCGGAAAGTTTTGATTCTCAATGCAGATTATAGTGCAATTAGTATTTGTACCGTTCCAAAAGCATTTTTATTGGTTTATCTAAATAAGGCCGAAATGGTAGCAGAAATACCAAAAGGTCAATTACGTACAATTACTCGAACCTATCCTTTGCCCTCAATTATTCGTCTTAACAGTTATGTAAACGTACCTTTTAGAGGCGTGGTAATGAACCGAAACAATATTTTCAAAAGGGATAATAATAATTGTGTGTATTGCGGACATCACAAAGATCTAACCTTAGATCACGTCATGCCAAAATCTCGTGGTGGAAAAACTCATTGGGAAAACTTGGTGACTGCTTGCAAAAAATGCAACAGCAGAAAAGGTAAACAAACCCCCGAGGAGGCAAACATGCCATTAAAATATTCTCCTTTCAAACCCACATTTCTCACTTTTGTAAGAGATTGTTCCGGAAAATTGGAGGACAATTGGTTGCCATTTATAAATAAACGAAGGTAAAAAATTTAATTCTAGACTTTTCTTCTACAAAAAACACATTCTTCTTGCTTCTTTTAAAG
>DAIQBE010000136.1:0-7466 GCA_036781325.1 Leadbetterella sp.
CCATTTGTTCCAGTCTGACCGGCTTTCTTGAACAGTTTTTTCAAAATCCCAGTGCGGCAATTCTTTGTTTAAGTTCAATCTTGCTTGTTCTTCACTCACATAAGAAATCGCGACTTTCATTTTTCTAACTTCGCCTTCCTTTGTAATGAAACTCACATATGCTCCAATTTTTTCGCCTTCAATTGCATCTTTGAATTCCTCCAATTTTCCTTTTCTCCATCCTTTAATCGTATCAAATGGTTTATCAAACTGTGCAACAAAAAATACAGGTAAGGTTTTAGGACGTCTAACGGTTGAAGCCATAATGGCGTAGCCTTCTATCTCTTTGTTATTTACTTTTTTTACAAATCCTTTTTGTGTATCAGATGGCCCAAGAAAAGTTGAAAAATCAAATAGAATATGGCTTTGAGCTGATTTTGGGAACGTATATTTATGAAAACCCACGCGAGTAGTAGAGGTTAGTTCAGCTTTGATATTATAAGCATCTAAAACCACTTTATGATACCCAGCTTTGATTTCTTCTTTTTGGTGAGAATATTTTGAGCCATATTTATCAGAGCCTAAATGCCCTTTAAACTCGCCAGTGGTTGGCATTACTGGTATGCCCGACAACTGCCAACAATGTACATGACTAAAACATTTGATACTGTCTTTTTGATATCGATAGCCGGCATTCCAATCGGCATCAATAGCATTATCTGGACTCAAATTAACCATTCCAAAAGGACGAGTGGCCGAATTGAAGAAAAACCAACGAGAATTTGCCGCATCTACCAAAGGGTACACCAAGTCAACGGGCTGAACAATTGGTTTTTGTGCTGAAGCATAACTTGGTCCTAATAATAGTAGTAAAGAACAAATTCTAAAAAATAGGGTATTCATTTTTTAAATATTTTTTATGATAATTTAATAATATGTCTAAAAGGGGTAAACCCTGTTAAATAGACAGTTGGGGAATCCATTGAAGGCAAAGCACCTCTTAATAGCACGCCTTTATGCAATAATTTTCCTGGTCCAAAATTTATGGTGTCTTTCCCTACTGTATAAGTTCCTTTATCAGAAGAAAATAGATATGCATTTTCCCTTTTGGTGTATTTTTCTAGTCCAGAAAATTGTCCTCCAGGTCTAAAAATAAGTTCAAAAGATATGGGCACATTATCGGTTCCGGTAATTTCAATTTCAACTTCAATACCATTGTTGGCTTCTTTTATTTTTACTGTGGTAAGTAATTTTTGGATTTCACTCTGCTTTCTTAAGGCTCTTGGCATTTTGTCCAAATCTCCGTCTGGAGAAATTTTTTCTTTTTCAAGAGGTTGGTAGTATGGGCCTTCTAATGATTTTGTTAAGACCCAAGTATCGCCTATTTGTTCTATTTTTTCTGATTCAAATTGACCTTTTCCGAAAAAAGAACCAGAAATACGCATGGCTTGTAGCACGGCGTTGTTTTTATGGAAGGTTAGCCAACTTGTATTATTTGATAATATAGTGGTATCCCAATTGCCACGTCTAATACGTACAACGCCTGAATATGGAAAAGCCTTTGCATAATTTATGGGCAAAGGTTTATCAGCTGGTAATTCTTTCCAAAGAGTTGGGTCTTCTAAGAAATAATCAAGATAGCCTGCCAATTGGTCTTTGTTGCTAGTCATTTCAATTTGTCTAGCCATTGCTGCCATTTCTCCATTGTTTTTATACAAAGCCATGAAACGGTAGCAGTAATAATATTTCGTCATTTTACCAATTGTGCCTTTGTCCTGTCTGTTTGATGCCTCGGTAACAACCTCACCATTTGGATGAACATAATACAAAGTCATTTCAAGGTTTTTAAACACCGGTTCCAACAATTCTGGTTTATTAAGTCCTTTTGCCATAATTATCAACGAACGATTGACAATTGGTGAATAACTATTGGTACTTTTTTCGGTGTATTGTCCGTCTGGGTCTATATCAATATGTTCTGCAAGCCATTGGTCGATGCGAGTAATGTAGCGTTTGTCGGGAAAAAGGGCATTTATTTTAGTTAATGCTGCTGAAACAACCCAACGATGATTTGGGGTGTGAATACCTCCAACAATTAGAGCTTCTCCTGCATTTTTTATAAAAGTCGCTAAAAGTATAAGCGCTTTTTCTGAGTTAGGGGTATTTGATTTTTTTAAAAAAGAATAAGCAGGTATAATATTTTCTAGTATAAAGGCTGTATCCGGAGTGGAATGAAAGTTAGTTTGTAATAAATCAATGGTACCGTCAGAATGTTGAAATTTAAGCATTGATTTTGCTGCATCTTCTACATCTTTTAATACTTCTTGTGACCGATAAAATAAAGATTCTTTGCAAAAAATAAGCATGCATCCTTTTCCTATAAAAGCAGCAGTGGAATGTGGATTAGGAATTTCTTCTCCATCCAAATATCCTCCAACATATTTATTCGAAGGGTCTAGAATTTTATTAGATTTAAAACCAGGCAATTGCTGGTCATGAATTTTTATCCACTCGAGGAGCCATTTGGGCTTTATGTCTTCAAAAGACCTAAAACCAAGAACAGGCACAACACAGAGTGTGGTTAAACCAGAATTAATAAATGACCTTCTGTTCATCAAAATAGTATTGTTTAAGGCTGAATAAATTTGGGTACTTAAAATTCTCTGATTTTAATACTTCTAAAATGAACCTCGTCTCCGTGATCTTGCAACAATAAATGGCCAGATACGGCTTGTCCAAAATTTGGATAGGAATTGTATTTACTTTTGAGAATTAAATTTCTAAATATTTGAGAATTGCGGTCATATTCTACCATTTTTAAGTTGTTAAGCCAATGCTCCACATGGCCATCTTTCACTACCAATCTCAGTTTGTTCCATTTGCCAGGAGGGTTCATTCGCTTGTCTTTGCTCCCTTCTGAAAGGTTTTCGGAAGTAATTAGGTCGTAAAGTGAAGCGGTAGTTCTGTTTCCATTTACGCCTTCTTTGGCATCAGGATGTACTTTGTCGTCCAATAGTTGAAACTCAGGGCCTAACCCAGTTCCTGCTCGTTTTTTTCGGTCTTCTACTACAAAATATTTCAGACCACTATTGGCCCCTGGTGTAAGCTTGAAATCCATTTCCAATTCAAAATTTGAGAACTCTTTGTCGGTTATGATGTCTCCACTTTTAGCGGTACTATCCTTTTTTGTACCCAGAACTTTCAAAACGCCATCTTGTATAGCCCAGCCTTGTTTTGGAAATGTATCATAATTTGCTAAACGCCAGCCATCGGTAGTTTTTCCATCCCAAAGCAATCTCCAACCTTTTCGTTTTTCGTTTTCTGTTAATTGATTAATCAAATAACTGATTTCCGGAGCTTCCTCTCCACCTTTTAAAATCACTTCTTTGAGGTTATCTGTAGCAATTCTGATGTTTTTCCATTGCACGGTTAATCCATTTTGTGCTTCATTTTTTATTTGATGCACTTGAAGTGCAATAAACCCTTTTGCGGTTTGTGGGTCAAAAACATTTGCACAAGGAATCCCGTTTATCCAAGTTTTGAGGTTATTTCCTATCGCTTCAATATGATATTTGTTCCATTGCCCGTTTTTAAAAGCGGTTTGACCTTTGGGGTTAACTGATAATGGATATAACCATCCATTTCGAGCTTCATCGTAAATGCCACCTGCCCAAGACCGACCACCTGGGTCAATTTCAACTTGATAGCCATGCACTCGTCCATTATTAAAAGAAGGGTCACTTAAACTTCGAATCTGGATCCCGGAATTTAAGCCAGGGTCAACTTTTACTTCCATTTCCAATACAAAATCTCCATATATTTCATCGGTACAAAGAAAAGTATTGGGCGTATTCATTTGGGATATACCCATAATTACTTTATTGGCAATTTTGTATTCGGCATTACCATTTTTCTTGGTCCAACCTTTAAAATCAGTGCCATTAAATAGTTCTTTCCATGGGTTTTGAGCAAAAATTTGAAAGGACAAAAGCGAAAAGAATCCCCATAAAAATGCCTTTTTCATATTATTTACGATTTTTTAATAACTGAGATTAAAAAAAAGAGGAGAAGAATTACCTTCTCCTCTTTTTTCTGACTTAACAAATTAGAAATTAATATCCTGGATTTTGTGTCATCGGCGGAAAAGATAAATCTATTTCACTTTGAGGGATGGGTCTCAAATAATGGAAATCTTTTATGGTGTTGCTTTTGCCTGCCCAAACATTATATTTAGAAACTCTTTCAATCAATTTTCCCGTTCTTTTCAAGTCAAACCAACGGTCATATTCACCAAGCAATTCTCTTGCCCTTTCGTCAAGAATTAAGTCGATGGTTATATTTGCTGCTGTGGCTCTATATGAAACGGCATCTAAAGATTTAAAACTATCAAACTCTTTAGCACATTTGGGGTCTTGCGATTTTTTAGAACCCAAGGCACGATCCAATACTTTATTATAATAATTTTCTGCACCTCCTAATTTTCCTCCTTTAGCACCTTTAACAATGGCTTCAGCAGCAATAAGATATGCCTCTGCTGAACGGAAAATGGATTCATTAAAAGTTCCAAAAGCATCGCCGTAGGGGATGCCTGGTTGCCAAAACTTAAACATATGTGGTTCGCCACCAGGAAAACTACTAACTGGAATGCCATTCACAAGATTATATCCACCACTCCATTCATCTGGATTAACAACGGAGTAATTTCTTTTTCCGCCTACATCTACGCCCCTATCGGCTAAATTAGTGGCTGGCTTGTTCCAAGGGCGATATAAAACTACGGTATCACCGGCTTTGATATCAACTCTTAGTGCTGGATTTACAATTGGAAGTGGCCTAAAACCAGCTACAGCTTGTAGTGCATATCCTACTTCAAGAAAGTTATGATCATAACGTGTATCAATATCAGGATCATACATTCGAAAAATAGTATACCCTAGCGGATAAATTCCTTGCGTACGGTTATAATCGGATGTTCTTCCTTTTGTTCCGGGAAAGCCTTCTGAACCTCCTCCAAAAACGGAATGTAAATTATTTCCTCCCGCAGGATCAGACGTGAATGCAGCATCAGTTTTATTGGTTAATACATCAGGATTATATTGTACTGCAAAGATAATTTCAGGATTTTTATCGTTTTGTGCACCCGTATATTGTTTTAAGGGGTTTTCATTTCTGATTGGGAAAAGGGCATTATAATTAGTTGCTAAAGGATAGGTATCTATGACCTTGTCAGCCAGCTGAAGGGCCATATCAAAATCAGCATTAGAACCGCCCAAAGCATTTCTAAAATTCCATCCTCTTGTTAAATATACTTTTGACAATAAAAACTGAGCAGCGCCTTTTGTTACTCTCCCATAATTTGAAGCAGTGGTAGGAAGTTTGGCTTCAGCATCGCTTAAATCAGCAATAATTTGTTTATAAATATCAGCAGAAGCAACTCTTACAGCTTCTTTGCTTGCACCCGTTGTTTCTTTAAGTGGCATAGGTACGTCGCCCCATTGCTGTACGAGATAGAAATAAGATAGTGCTCTTAAAAACTTGGCTTCAGATACACGGGTATCTTTTAATGCAGGGGCCATAGTTGTTATTGCGGCCGAACGTTCAATGGCAGTATTTGTTCGAGCAACTTGTGCATAAAGTAATGTCCATAGACTTTGTACTTCAGGAATAGAGGCGTTTAGTCTAATATCATATTGATCAATATAGGATCCAATTTGAGTTGGGTTGGAAAATTTAGGATCGTTTCTGCCTCCACCAAAAAAGATATCTGTGCCATTTAAAACTAAGGCGCGATTTTGATGAATATTTCTTAGTAATGGATAGCAAGCCCTTACCAAATCTTCAAAACCCGCTTCTGTTTTGTAATACACATCGGTTGTCAGTGTAGAAACTGGTTTTTCAACCAAAAAATCGTCTTTACAACCAGCCACAATCAGGCAGGTAAAAGCTAAAGCTAAATTTGTTAAACGTTTATTAAATATTGATTTCATTGTAATAATTTTTTTAATTCTAAATTAGAAACTAATGTTTACACCAAAAGTATAAATAGCAGATGGTACATCATCCTGAAAAACTGCGGAGTTAAATTCAGGATCAAATCCAGTATATTTACTCACAATAATTGGATTTGATACTTGGGTATATAGTCTAGCACTTGACATTTTTAGGGTATTTAATAATTTGTTTGAAACAGTATATCCTAAAGTAATGTCAGAGATCCTAAGGAAACTTGCATCTTGATAATTGATGGCATTTCGGTAAGGGTTGGCAGCTACTACACCGTAATAAGTATTAGAAGGATTGTCGCTTCTCCAATAATCTAAACTAGCCAGT
This sequence comes from Leadbetterella sp., assembly GCA_036781325.1. Lineage (GTDB taxonomy): Bacteria > Bacteroidota > Bacteroidia > Cytophagales > Spirosomataceae > Leadbetterella. Next base: position 6,310 of record DAIQBE010000136.1, read on the forward strand.
TTATTATATCTAGTTCCTCCAATATCACCAAATGTTCCAGAAAGTGTTCTGTTGTTGTATTGAACACCGTTTCTATAATAGGTGAAAAAAGAAAAATCTATGTTTTTATATTTCAAACGATTCGTCATACCTAGAATCCAATTGGGTAATTCAGAGCCTAAAACAACTCTGTCGTCTATAGCATTTGAAGAAGAAATTATGCCATCATTATTTACATCTACTACTCTTACAGATCCGGGTACTTGTTTGTATTTGGTAGCCAAGTCGGTTTGTTCTGTTTGCCAAATACCATCAAATTTATAATCAAAATTGGCTCTTATTGGGTATCCTACAAACAGTCTGTTTCCTTTATCTTCTTTTTGCCCATCTCCATAAAGCTCCAATAGTTTGTTTTTGTTTTTAGTAAAAGTGAAAGAAGTGTTCCAGTTAAAGTCTTTTTTTGCAATGTTGACTGTATTTAAGGTCAATTCAACACCTTTATTTTCTATTTTACCAACATTAGCCACTACCTGATTGAAACCTGATACAGTAGGAATTTTTTGATTTAAAATCAGGTCTTCAGTTTTTCTGTTATACACTTCTAATGAACCTGCAATTCTATTCTTAAAGAAACCGAAATCTAGTCCAAAGTTTAACTCTTTACTTCTTTCCCATCTTAAGTCTTTATTTGCAAGATTTAAAGGGGCGAAACCAAATGCGGGCGTTCCGTCAAAATCATAACCCGTATTTAACAACGAAGCCTGGGTACTATACGGAGCTACACCTGCGTTTCCTACTTGTCCATAACTTAAACGAAGTTTCAAGTTCGAGAAAACATTCATTTTACTTATAAATTCCTCATCACCAAGGCGGTAAGCTAATGCCACTGAGGGGAAGAATGCCCATTTGTTGCCTTCTGCTAATTGTGAAGCTCCGTCAGATCTACCAGTAAACGTCAATAAAACTTTTTCGTTAAAAGTATAATTTACTCGGCCCATATAAGAAAGAATGGAACGCTCCACCAATGAACTAGAAAATCCTTGGATTGTACCTGTACCTAAGGCATACCAATCGGAAGCATAAGGGAGGTTTTGTGCAGCAATAGTATAACTTTCATTTCTCTGATAAAAAGCACTTTGAAGACCCGTGATACCTATCTTATGTTTTCCTAATTCAAG
>DAIQBE010000137.1:0-7431 GCA_036781325.1 Leadbetterella sp.
AAACAAACATTAAAAAAAAATTATCATGATTCGGTCTGTCTATGGGGTAAAAAAACACTCATTATGGAAATATTTACGCCAATCAATTCCTGATTGATGATTTGTTTACGTAATAGCCCCCTCCATATTTTCACTATTTTTTTTAAAACAAAATTTATATTTTTAGCCGATAATTCCATAAAAAACCCCCTAAACATGCGATTCTCCATCATTTTCAGACTTACTTATTTGGTACTATTGCTACCTTCATTTACCGTACAAGCACTGAGTACACGGTTATTACGACAACCCAGCCTCAGCAATACTCACATAGCTTTCACGTATGGTGGAGATATTTGGGTTACTGAACGAAATGGAAACCAAGTACGTCGCATTACAAGTACGGCTGCAGTAGAAAGTGATCCGCATTTTTCTCCTGATGGTCAGTGGATTGCATTTAGCTCCAACAGGTCGGGGGGCAATTCGGTTTATATTGTTCCTTTAAACGGTGGCGATGCCCAACGCTTAACATGGCACCCTTCACCAGCAATCGTACGTGGGTGGAGCAATGACGGCAAAAGTATTTTATATGCATCTAATCGTGAAACAGCTCCAAATCCCTATCATCGCCTATGGAGTATTTCGGCTGAAGGTGGTGTGCCACAATTGCTCACCCAACAATGGAGCTTTGACGGTAGCTATTCTCCAGATGGCAATCTCGTAGTAATCGATAAAATGACTCGTTGGGACGTAGAATGGCGAGCGTATCGAGGTGGTCAAAATACACCTTTAATTATTCTTGACTTAAAAACGAATAAAGAAGAACTATTGCCCAACGACAAAACAACAGACATTCAACCTATTTGGCTTGAAAACAAAATCTATTTTCTTTCCGATCGTGATTTTGTCAGCAATATTTGGGCATACGATCCTAAAACGAAAGCCCTTTCCCAAATCACAACTTTTAAAGGTTCGGATATAAAATCTTTTGCTGGCAAAAAAAATACACTTGTTTTTGAAAGGGATGGCTATTTACATACTTTAGAAATACATTCGAAAACCGTAAAGCAATTAGAAATTTCAGTTTCAGGAGATTTTCCATGGGCAAATACCAAATGGGAAGATGTGACAAATTCAGCTAAATCTGCTTCATTGTCTCCCAATGGCAAACGAATTATTATGGAATCAAGAGGTGATATTTTTACAGTTCCTGCTGAATTTGGTAATACCCGTAACATAACAGAAAGTTCGAGTAGTGCTGATCGTGCTCCCATTTGGTCACCAAAAGGAGATAGAATTGCTTGGTTTTCAGACGCTAACGGCAAAGAATATACGCTTATGCATGCACCACAAGATGGTATGAGCAAGCCAGAAGTGATTTCAATGGGCGAATCTAAAATGGCATGGAACCCAGCTTGGTCGCCCGATGGGAAGCATATAGCTTTTGTAGATAATAAGGTAAGACTAAGGGTGGTGAATTTGGAAAACAAAATCATTCAAACAATCGACATTGGCGGTATCAATATTGAGCGTACGGCTATCGAATTACGCTGGTCGCCAGATTCAAAGTGGCTTGCCTATGCCAAAACAGGCGAAAATATGTTTCGGCAAGTTTATGTATGGTCTCTTAAAGATAATAAAACAACACCCATTACAGATGTGTTTGCCGATTCTTTTTCTCCGTCATGGGATTTAAATCTCAAGCAGTTATATATTTTGGCAAGTACTGACATAGCACTGGGCTCAGGTTGGGCCAACACAAGCTCAATATCAGCTAAGCCCGAATATGCAGCTTATGTAATTAATCTTAAAAAAGATGATGCCTCGCCATTTAAAGCAAAAAGTGATGAAGAAACGATAAAAGCCGAAGAGCCTAAAAAAAGTGATGCTAAAGCCCTTGAAGCTAAAAAAGACGAAAATGGTAAAACTATTGAAGCGTTCGAAAAACCAAAAACAGCTGATTCAACAAAAGTTGTAGTGATTGATTTTGAAGGCATTAACCGCCGTATTTTGCCTTTAGGCATTCCTGTTCGTAATTACGAATATACCTTGGCAGGTCCTGAAGGATCAGTTTTTGTAGCTGAAAGTATTGACAATAAACCTGGAGTAACGCTTAACAAATTTACCTTAAAAGATAAAAAATCAATAGAATTCGCCGCAGGTGCTAGCCAAGTATCCGTTTCAGCTAATGGTAAACATCTTTTAGCCAAACTTGCAGATGGCTGGAAAATCATCTCCACCGATGCCACAGCAGACAAAGGAAAGGTTGTAAAACCCAACCTTTCGATGAAACTAGACAAAACTGCAGAGTGGAAACAAATTTTTGAAGAGGCTTGGCGGTATGAAAGAGATTATTTTTATGACCCAAACCTTCATGGAAGGGATTGGAATGAGGTTTATCAACGGTATGCACCTCTTGTTCCTTATATTAAGCACCGCACTGACTTAACCTATGTACTGGATCAAGTCAATGGAGAATTGTCAGTTGGGCATAGTTTTGTGAATGGTGGTGATTTTCCAGCAACAGAAAAGTCCCAAATTGGTTTACTGGGGGCCGATTTTGTTGTTGAAAACAATCATTGGAAAATTAAGCGTATTTATACCTCTGAAAACTGGAATCCTGAACTTAACGGACCGCTTGATCAGCCTGGCTTCAAAATAAAGGAGGGCTACTTTATTGTAGGCATCAATGGCAAAGAAGTAGTAGGCGATCAAGAAATATATGCTTATTTAGACGGAACATTGGGCAAACAGACCGTCTTGCATATCAACGACAAACCAAGTTTCGAAGGGGCTTGGAAAGAAATCATTGAACCAATAGCTTCTGAAAATGCTCTTCGCCAACGCACATGGGTGGAAGATAACAAACGTCTTGTTGACAAACTTTCGAATGGTCGATTGGCCTACATTTGGGTTCCTAATACAGGCGGAGGAGGTTTTGTTTCTTTCAACCGTTATTATTTTGCTCAACAAAATAAAGAAGGGGCTGTAATAGATGAACGTTACAACGGAGGTGGACTTTTAGACGATTATATGGTAGATTTAATGACCCGCAGCCTCCGTGCAGGGCTTACAAACGAGGTACCCAACGGTAAATCTTTTCAATTACCGGCAGGTATACTTGGCCCAAAAGTATTGCTGATCAATGAATTGGCAGGTTCAGGAGGAGATTTTTTTCCATGGGTATTTCGGCAACAAAAGGTAGGAACCCTGATTGGTGCTACTACTTGGGGCGGATTAGTAAAATCATCTGTTCATTATCAACTTGTTGACGGTGGCACAATTACAGCTCCAGATAATGCCGTTTTTGACCCAATCAATAACGAATGGATTGCAGAAAACAAAGGAATAGCTCCAGATATTGCCGTACGGCAAGATGCCATTTCGATTTCTCAAGGCAAAGATTCTCAACTTGAACGTGCCGTTCTAGAATTGCTCAAAACTTTAGGTAACCAAACAAAGAAGGAGATTAATCATCCACCTTATTCAACACCTGCCAGAAAAAAATGAAAAAGATTTAGTACATTTCACTAGCTAAGAAAACTATTATAAAATATTTCAACAATGAAAAGAAGAACTTTTATTGAGTTAAGCACCCAAGGAGCGGTTGGCGTCGGCATTATTCCTCTATTATCGTCTTCCTGTGCGGTGAACAATGTTAGCAAAACAGTCAATGGTGCTTGTTGTCTAGATTGCCCCGATTCATGCACTTGGCAAGTTACTGTTTCAAAAGATAAAGTAACCCAATTTAAGGCTCATAGCGATAACCCTTTTACGGCAGGTAAACTATGCGATAAGATGGCAGATTACCCAACCACCGTCACTTTTAATCCTGAAAGATTACTGAATCCTTTGAAAAGAATAGGTAAAAAAGGAGAAGCCAAATTTGAAGAAATTACATGGGAAAAAGCCATTTCCGAGATTAGTTCACAATTAAAAATCCTTATAAAAGAAAAAGGGGGCGAAGCCGTATTGCCTTTCAGTTATGGTGGCAATGAAGGTAAAGTCCAATGCAATGCAGGCGACATTTTCTTTGCTCATATTGGGTCTACAGTTTTAGATAAAACTATTTGCGGCAATGCTGTAGTGGCGGGTATTATGGCAACCAACGGGCAAACCACAGGTGTGCTTCCTGAGGACATTGAACATAGCCGATACATCATTTTGTGGGGAACAAATACCGTTCATTCCAATCAACATTTGTGGGCATTTATTGAAAAAGCCAGAGCCAAAGGTGCAATTGTAGTAGTTATTGACCCTTTTCAGTCACAAACTGCCCTTTTAGCCGATTGGCATATTCAACCAATGCCAGGTACAGACACTGCATTGGTTTTAGGGCTTATTCATATTATTTTAAAAGAAAAGCTGCAAGACCAAGATTATATAGATAAATACACAACAGGAATAGAAGAATTATCCAAGCATGTAGAAAAGTATTCGCCTGAAAATGTGGCTGAAATTACGGGTTTAGAGCCTTCGATTCTAACAAAATTAGCCCGTGAATATGCCAGAGAAAAACCTTCGCTGATAAGGGTATTGATTGGTTTGGAACATCAATCAAATGGGGCAAGTGCCGCCAGGGCTATCGCTATGTTACCTGCCTTAACGGGAGCATGGCGGCATTTAGGTGGTGGATTAATGAACATGACTTACGAACTATTTGGCAATGCACTTAACTACCAAATTCTTGAAAATCCGGAAGAACTAAAAAATAAAAAATCCAGAATCATCAATATGGTACAATTGGGTAAAGCGTTGACTAACATAGATTTAAATCCTGCAATTCATGCTCTAATTGTTTTTAATGCCAATCCAGCAGTAACGATGCCCAATCAGAATGATGTAGTAAAAGGTTTGCAAAGGGAGGATTTATTAACCATAGTGCTCGATCATTTTGTAACCGATACTGCCAGATACGCTGATTATGTTTTCCCTGCCACAACATCATTAGAAAACTGGGATCTTTTAACGTCTTATGGTACGCCCTATCTTAATATCAACGAACCTGCCATTGCCCCTTTGGGCCAGGCAAAAACCAATACCGAATTCTTTCGATTGCTTTCTAAGGAAATGGGTTTTAAAGAAAAATATTTGTATTATTCTGATTTAGAAATAGTAAAAAGTCTGTTGAATAGCGACAAACCGTATTTGAAAGGAATTACATTCGAATCGCTTAAAAAATCAGGTTGGGCAAAAATGAATATTCCTCAAAAGTGGATGCCTCACGTTGAAGGTAATTTTGGTAAAAAAGACGGGAAGTGTATTTTTTATAATCCAGAAATGACACCTTCCCTGCCTGATTACGTACCTTTTACTTATTCGGAAAAGGAGCTGGCACAATTCCCGCTACATTTATTGACCATAAAGTCAACCAAGAATTTTTTGAATAGCACTCGAGCCAATCATGAAACACATACTCAAAAAGAAGGAAAGCCTTTTTTGGATATGAATGAGGAAGACGCTAGAGCAAGAAACCTGACAGATGGCGACGAAATCAAAGTATTCAACCAAAGAGGCGAGGTGTATTTACATGTTCGTGTCAAAAACAAAGTAAGAAAAGGGGTTGTCTGTATGCCACAGGGATTTTGGTCTTCCCTAATGAAAGGTGGCTCATCAGCCAATGCCCTTACGCATGACAAACTAACCGACATGGGTGGCAGTGCAGCATTGCAGGAAGCGAGGGTTGAGGTCATGAGGGTTTGAAAAAGAAATATCCCCTCCTATTTTCAATTTTCTTAATCAATAAACAAAATCTTAAAAATGAAACAAACAATACTCCTATTTATCACTCTAATAAATGTATTTTCTTTTCAGCTTTTGGCACAAAAGAAAAACCAGTCAATTCAATTGGAGGCACTATTGGAGCAGTATTCGAAAGAATATTATGCTTTAAATCCATTGGAAGCCACACAAGCAGGTATTAACGATTACAATAACCAAATGGAAATTAAAATTAGCGAAGCGTATATAAAAAAGGCAAAAGCACTCAATCAAAAATACCTAACCCAATTAGCTGCTATCAACAAAGAAAGATTAACCTCATCTGAAATTTTAAGTGTTGATATGCTTGGTTACAAACTGAAATCTGAAAACGAACATCTAAATAATTCTTTGATTTCCTCAACGAACATTTACCGTCCGGTTGACCAATTCGTATGGAGCTTTCCAACACTGTTTGCAACCTTAGGTTCAGGGGCAAGTTTTATTCCTTTCAAAAGCGAAAAAGATTATAGAAATTTCATGAATCGCATGAAAGGTTTCCAAATTTGGGTTGACCAAGCTATTGCCAATATGGAAAAGGGAATTGAATTGAATAACACAAATCCGAGGGCTGCAATGGAGAAAGTGCCACCTCAATTAAAACCATTATTTGAAAGCACAGTTCAGGAAAATATTTTCTATAAACCGTTACTAAAACTTCCAGACAACATAAATAGTGCTGCTGCAGTTCAATTAAAAAAAGAATATTCAGATGCTATTGAAACTATTATTAAGCCAACATATAAAAAATTGCATGACTATATTGTTACAGATTATATTCCCAAAGCAAGAAAAACATCCGGGTTTTTAGATAATGTCAACGGGAAGAAAGAGTATGAAATATGGTTAAAGTATTACACCACAACCAACATTACAGCTGAGCAAATTTTCAATTTAGGGCTTAGTGAGGTTGCCCGTATTCGCAAAGAAATGGATGTAGTAAAAACACAAGTGGGCTTTATAGGCGATTTAAAATCCTTTTTTGAATATGTAAAAACCGACCCTAAATTTTTTCCATTTAAAACGGAAGAGGAAGTATTGGATAGATTCAGAAGTTTTGAGGGTAAAATGTCGCCACAACTGAATATTCTTTTTAATTTAAAACCAAAAGCAAAGTTTGAAGTAAGAGCTACCGAAAAGTTTCGGGCCGCTGGTGCTAATGCTCAGTACAATAAACCATCGAGAGATGGAAAAAGACCGGGCATTTTTTATGAGGTAGTTCGTGACCCAGCTAAATACAATTATTTTGCGATGGAAGACTTATTTATACACGAAGCCATTCCGGGCCATCACTATCAATTAGCTATTCAAGAGGAAGCCGATATTCCTGAATTTAGAAAAACTTATACAACAAGTGCTTTTACGGAAGGTTGGGCATTGTATGCCGAAAGTTTAGGCAAGGAATTAGGCATGTACACAGACCCCTATCAATATTTGGGTAGGCTAAAAGGCGAAATTGAACGGGCTGTTAGATTAGTGGTAGATGCAGGCATCCATTACAAAGGTTGGAGCCGTGAAAAAGCCATTGCCTATGTTTTGGAAAACCAACCCGTATCATCTATTGAGGCTGAACAAAGGATAGAACGGTATATGGTTATAGCAGGACAGGCAGTGAGTTATAAAGTTGGTGAGTTAAAAATTATTGAGTTGCGAGAAAAAGCGAAAAAGAAATTAGGGAATAAGTTTGACATT
>DAIQBE010000138.1:0-7430 GCA_036781325.1 Leadbetterella sp.
CCAACAGGGCAAGGCACTGGTTTAGGGCTAAGTTTGGCTTATGATATTGTGACCAAGGGGCATGGTGGGACGGTGGAAGTGGAAAGTGTGGAAGGTGTGGGAAGTACGTTTATTGTACAATTATCACTTTAAAATTATGAATAGACTGTTTATACTTCTTATTCTTAAATTGTTTTGTATCGCACCAATCAATGCTCAACTCATTTCAAATGATGTAGGTTTAAGTTTAAGAACCACAGGTTCTAAAATAGATCTCAATAGATTCCCTGATGTGAAAGGAAGCCCATATTTAAATGATGTATGGCAAAATGGAAGTATACTAATCGAGAAAGTACACAAAATAGAGATAAAAAAAATCAAAATTAACTGTTTTCAAAATCAATTAGAATATGAAGAAGATGGTAAAGTTTACACTCCCTTAAAAAGATATACAGAGTTTATTATTAATGATCTAGACGAAAACAATAACTCTAAAAAAAGAATTTTTCGAAATGAATTTATTAGTGATCAAGAATTCAAAACGTATTTTGAAGTACTTTTTGATGGTGAAACTAAATTATTGCAAAAATATGCCGTAAGAATAGAAGAATACGCTGAGCCTTTATCCCTGAATAAAATAAAACGTTTTAATAAAATACCTCAGCTTTACATTTATAAATCTAAAAATCAAAGCTTGATAAAAATAAAAAAAGACAAAAAAACGATACTCAATGCTTTCGATAACAAATCGGAGCAAATCGCAAAATATATCTCTTCAAATGACCTTATTATGAAAAACGAAGAAGATATTGTCAAAATTTGTGCATATTATGATACTTTAAATTAAATTTTGCTTTAATTCCAAAATACTTAATTTTAATCCTATTTTTGTTGCTCAGTTTACTAATTATCCTTAAATACTATGAAAAAATCAGCCCTTTTTATTTCTTTATTTTTATCATGCCTTGTCCTTATTTTTGTATTGCCAAGCTTTAAAAATAACCCAAACCCACCACAGACCAAATTAACAATAGCATCTGAAATTAAACTTCCCCCAAGGTTTTCAGCCACAATTCTCGGAACCGAATTGGGTAGTACTCGTCATTTAGCAATTTCAAAAAATGGAGATATTTATGCCAAAATGTCGAAATTAAAAGATGGAAAAGGCATATGCTTGCTACGCGATACCAACAAAGATGGAATTATTGATGAAACTAAATATTTTGGCGATTATACAGGTACCGGTATTTCTATAAAAAATGGGTATTTGTACACTTCTTCGAATTCAAGTATTTTTCGATATAAATTGAATGAAAAAGAAGAAGTCATTGATTTTGAAAACCCAGAAAAGATAGTAAGTGGTCTGGTAGATAAAGGCAGAGATAATGCAAAACCATTTGTTTTTGACAATGCCAACAACCTATACGTTACCATAGGTTCTTACAATGACCCTTGTAGAGAAAAAGGGACTGGAAAAGGAATTATGCCCTGTACAATTCTTGATTCGGCAGGAGGTATTTGGAAATTCAACGCTGAAAAACAGAATCAAACTTTTTCAGATGGCCTAAGGTATGCCACCGGACTTAAAAATTCCGTGGGTATTGCATGGAATTCAAAAACCAATACCTTATTTGCAACAGTGCATGGCCGAGGCCAATTCCATGATTTCTATCCCCAATATTATACGCCAAAGCAAAGTGCCGAACTACCAGCTGAAACCCTTTATGAGTTGCATCAAGGTGATGACGCAGGCTGGCCATATATCTATTATGACCAATTTCAAAAAAAGAAAATTGTGGCTCCGGAGTACGGAGGAGATGGCAAAAAAACGGGTGGAGAAAAGGCTATAAATCCTATAGTAGATTTTCCAGCACATTTAGGGCCCAATGCTTTGCTTTTCTATACGGGTAAAATGTTTCCAGCCAAATACCGAAATGGAGCCTTTATTGCTTTTCATGGCCAATCTCAAGAGCTTCATAATGGATATTTTGTAGCATTTGTACCATTTGTGAATAATAAACCTTCTGGAAAATGGGAGATTTTTGCCAGTAATTTTGCGGGAATAGACCTTCTAAAACCTACTGGCCCCGTACAACATAGGCCTTGTGGTCTCGCTCAAGGACCCGACGGAGCCCTGTATGTGAGTGATGATTTGGGTGGAACAATTTTTAAAATAGCTTATAAATAAGTAGCAATAACTCAATATTTCCATCTATTCATGTAAGTTTTGATAGATTAAAAAAGTTCCTCTAAAAAATTTGGAGGAACTTTTTTTATAGAATTAACTGCTCTTTTATGTATTGATTTTTTTTAAATAAAAGACATAAGATATTCCAATAATCATCCGTATTCCAATATCCAAATATCCCATCATAGGCATGCTAGGACTGTGATTTATGATATAAATATCATATAAAGCACCAGTAATTGATGCCAAACAATTCATCCAAAGCAGCGTATTTACTAGTTCATGGTTCTCAGAGTTTCGCTTCAAAAATAGGAAAACAGCAAGGATAATAACCAATAAGCCTAAATGAATAGAGAGGTCGCCATGCAATAAATCAATAGAATTGTAGCCATACGTTTTCATGGCCTCTGATGGAGCAATTGTCAGAAAAACTCCGAGTAATAGTCCATAAACGGAGGCAATGAGAATAAAAATTGATCTTTTCATTATAATTTTTGTTTAAAAGGTTTTCTAAATCTAACACTTCATTTTCTTTTAAACAAGTCTAATTTGTTAATATTTATACAGTTATATAAATTTCTTAGGTAAAACAAATGCATATAGGCTGCGTTGAAAACTAAAAATCAAAAAACGCTAGCTCTAAGAATTCTCGAAATTTATTGAGCTATTTTGAAAATATAAAACCAATATTTTTTTGGATTTTTTGATTCTCTAAGTTATATTTGATAATGAAACTAGTAGGAAAATAATAAAAACAAATAAACTTAAATTCAATTTTAAGGGTATAGCCATTGATAAATTCTAGAGAAAAAGAAGTTATTGGAATTCTAAAACAATTCATTGAAGAAAATCTTGATAATTCTGAATTATCAATAGAAGCAATATGTGTGTTTGTTGGAATAAGTAGAACTCAACTCCACAGAGTTATTAAAATAGAGACTAATCTTTCCACTACTCTTTTCATTCGAAAAATTAGGTTAGAAAAAGCAATAAACTTACTCCAATCTACAAATTTAAGAATATCAGAAATTGCCGATGCGGTAGGAATTAGCAATTCAACCAATTTCAGCAAATATTTTTATGAAGAATTTACCATTAGTCCTACCGATTACAAAAAAAAACATTTCTTAAAAATACCCACAGAAATCCCAAACAACGTTAGCCAATTGTCTATTGCAGTTTTGCCATTTATAAATATGAGCAATGACCTAGAACAAGAGTATTTTAGCGATGGAATAACAGAGGAAATCATCAATTTATTGGCCCATGTACCCCAGCTTAAAGTAGCTGGAAGGACCTCCTGTTTTAGTTTTAAAAACAAAAATTCAGACTTGCGGCACATCGGTTCTATGCTTAATGTAAATCATATTTTGGAGGGGAGTGTTAGGAAATCAGGCAATACCTTGCGGATCACCGCCCAGCTAATAAAAGTTTCGGATGGATTTCATTTATGGTCCGAAAAATACGACACTGAAATGAATGATATTTTCAAAATACAAGATGAGATTTCTTCCCAAATTTTGGAAAAAATAAAAATTAACCTATTCGGTGAAGATCTTCAAACGTTATTTAAAAGAGATACCCAAAATATTGAAGCCTATCGAATGTACCTGAAAGGGCTATTTCATTATAATAAATTCTCTGGAACTGAAGAATTTTACACTGCAATTACCTATTTCGAAAAAGCAATCGCCCTTGATCCTGCATACGCTTCCGCTTATTCAAGCATGGCTGCCTGCTATATGCAATTGAGTTTTTTTTCTCAGATTTTACCCGATAAAAATTTCACCAAAACAAAGTTTGCAATTCAAAAAGCCCTAGAACTTGAGCCAAACAATGCAGACCATTTTGTGAGAGATGGACAAATGAAAATGTGGTTTGATTGGGATTTTAATGGGGCTATAAAAAGTTTCAATAAAGCAATGGCTATCAATCCGAATAACATACAATTGAATCATTATTTGGGGTTCTTCTATAACTTCACTGAACAAAAGGACTTGGCAAACTATCATTTTCAGAAATGTCTAGAATTAGATCCACTATCAACACTGAATAAATTAGGAATGGGTTGGAATATGTGGTGGCAAGGTAATTTTGATTTAGGCTTAGCATATGCACAAAATATGATAAATGCTAATCCTTTTTTTTGGGCAGGATATCATTTAAAAGCTCTTTTTCTTTTTGAAAAATTTCAGTTTGAAGGTATCCATTTCTATTTAGAAAAATCAATTGAATTGTATCCAAGTAGCTTAACCATTTGTCTCAAAGCAATGATTTTAATATTTATGAATGAACCTGAAAAAGCGAAAGAACTCCTGGCTCATCTGGAAGCAAACGAAAAAAAACTTCCAGTTTCTAACCACGATCTAGGGCAACTTTACATAGCATTGGGAGATTTGGACCATGGAGATTATTATTGGGAAAAAGCGCTTGAAATGCACGAAGGAAGAATGCTATTTATTCATAAATTTTTCAGAAAAGCTAAATTTTTTAAAACCCATCCCCGCTTTCAGAAATATTTTGAAGCCATTGAGCAGGTATTTAATTATAGATGACATGCTACAAAAGGCTTTTTTGATAAAGCATAATTACTTTCCAAAAGAGAAAAATAGATAAAGCATTTAGAACAATACAATAAGGACTTCAATACAGGTGCTGTACCTTTGAATATTATTTTTTAACAGTGTCCAATTCAATCAAGAAAAAGAACTTTTAAATATTAAGTGACTGATAATCAATAATTACGTCGGGATTTAATATGGTTAACAAAAAGTACCCTCTTCCAATCAAAAGCCCTACAAGGGCTTAATATATAAGTGATTATAGTAATAAATTTTTATTTAGTTGGACGCATATAATTAATTATCAACACTATAAGTTAAAATATCTTCATTTCAGACCAATGGAATTCTCATGCAGCAGATTAAATTATCTGTATAAAACGCAGTTTAGAAAATTAATTTCTTAAATTGTATCCTATTTTATTTTAAAAACATCAATTATGAAAAAATTCTTTTTTGTTGTTATTAGTACTTTGTTTTTACAACAACTTACGGCTCAAGACACCCTATTAATTTATCGCCGTCTCGATTCTATTGCCATCATCAATCAAAAAGTAATGATGCCCATGCGTGATGGTGTTCGCTTGGCAACAGATATTTATCGCCCAAAGGGCAATGCTAAAGTGCCGATTGTTTTTTCCAGAACGCCCTATAATTTTAATACTTGGATAGATGGCAAAATGGTTTCAGGAACCCTTCAAGCCGCTTACGAAGCAGTTAGTAGAGGGTATGCCTATGTAGTACAAAACGAAAGAGGCCGTTTTTTTTCGGAAGGTACTTGGGATATTTTAGGTACACCTATTACGGATGGATACGATGCATTGAGTTGGATGCAAAAACAAAATTGGAGCAATGGTAAAGTTGGTTTAATTGGATGTTCTTCTACTGCTGAATGGCAAATGGCAGTAGCTTCTCAAAATCATCCGGCCCTTACTGCCATGGTTGCACAGGGTTATGGTGCTGGTGTTGGAAGAATTGGAAAATTCAATGAGCAAGGCAATTGGTACAGAGGTGGGGCACAACAAATGTTGTTCACCTCTTGGTTATATGGAACACAAAACGACAAATATAAACCAACACTACCAAAAGATATCAAACAAGAGGATTTGCTTCGCTTACAGCGCTTTTATGACATGGGTACCGAAATGCCTCGAGTTGATTGGTCGGTAGGATTAAGACATCTTCCTGTAAAAGACATTATTAAAAATGTAAATGGTCAAATAGGGGTTTACGATAAAATGATTACTCGTAAACCCAATGATCCTGCATGGTTCAAGGGAGGTCTGTATCACGACAATATGCCTTTTGAAGTGCCATCTTTTTGGTTTGTTTCTTGGTATGATGTTTCTTCTGCACCAAATATTGCCTTGTTTAATCACGTCCGCAACAATGCAAAAAAGCAAGGCGTTGCCGACAATCAATATTTAGTAATAGCTCCTGTACTTCATTGCTCCTATAAGAGAGCAACTGAAAATACCATAGTTGGAGAACGAAGCATGGGTGATGCGCGCTTGAATTACGATGAACTTACTTGGGCTTGGTTTGATCTTTTATTAAAAGGAGAAAAAAACGATTTTAAACAAAAAAATCCACGGGTTAGATACTACACTATGGGTAGTAATAAATGGCAACAGGCGGAATCTTTTCCATTACCCAATACCAGTGTTCAAAATTTTTATTTAAACAGCGAAGGAAAAGCCAATACAAGTAATGGCAATGGTAAATTAATAATGAAGCCTGCTACAACCGATATGCCCGATGCATTCACTTACGATCCAATGAACCCGGTTCCTTCTTATGGCGGTAATGTTTGCTGTAGCGGAAACGCCGTGCAGGGTGGATCTTTCGATCAATCTAAAATGGAATTAAGAGACGACATTTTGGTGTATACTTCAGATGAATTAAAAGAAGGAACAGAAATTACAGGATTTATAGAATCTACATTATATGTATCTTCAACAGGCCTCGATACAGATATTACTCTAAAATTAATTGATGTATATCCAGATGGCAAAGCGTATAATCTCGACGAAACCATTCAACGCTTACGTTACAGAGAAGGCTATAACAAAGAGGTTTGGATGGAGAAAGGTAAAGTATATAAAGTAGATTTGACTCCTTTGGTTACTAGTAACTATTTTGCAGCTGGACATAAAATTCGCATAGAAGTATCGAGCAGTAATTTTCCTCGCTTCGATAGAAATATGAATACGGGTGGAAAAAATTACGACGAATCAAAAGGTATTACAGTAGAGAATAAAATTCATCACTCAGAAAAGTATCCTTCTGTTATTAAATTACCGATTATTAAAAAATAATTTAAGGGGACTCCTGTAAAATAGTTTTGAGATGAAAAATAGATAAAAGACAAATAAAATTTTAATATTTACCGAAAACGTAGCCAAAGCTACGTGGAGGATATATTTTTAAATTATATAAAGTAATTTGTTTTTGGAGCATTTTGTAATAAAAAGTAATTTATAAAAGTTCCCTTAAAGCTAATAAGTAAAACCTATCGTATTTTTTTAAAATATAGATTAGCTTCTATTTTCTGGCCGGATAGTATCTCCAATACTCAATAGCCAGTTTAATTGCTTTGCTGCATAAATTTTCCTGAGCAATAATTATACTTGATAAGCACCTAAAGGCTTTTTTTAAGTAAAAAATTTCAATCCAAAAGAAAACTAAAATAAGAACTACTT
>DAIQBE010000139.1:0-7412 GCA_036781325.1 Leadbetterella sp.
TTCAAAAATTGATAAACGTTCAATTTAGGCATCCTACTTATATTGAGTAGATTTTGATTTTTTGCATTCTATCAAACAAAGCCGCTTGACGCCTCGCTTTACCTGAAATACTTCTAAATGTGTATAACTCTCTTCAATTAGCTTACCCTGACTTTCTTGCGAAGTGAAATAGAAAAGGCACATCTTGAATGCAGCTTCAAGTCCAAAATAGTCAAAGAAAATTCTTCCGAGTTTTGAGGTAATTATAGTTTATCTCTTGCCAATTTTTTGCCTTTTATATGTAAACGTATCATTTTTGTTAAATTTAGAAATAAATAAAAAATTGAAAAGCTAAGGAATTGAATAAAGTATATAAAACACCATGCCATACTTTCTCCAAAAGAATTTTTATCCATGATTTTATAATAACTTAAAACCTAAATCAAAAACTTGGAAACAATCGCCAGAAGAACTAAAGAGTGGGACAGTTTTCCCTCGAAATGATGTGCCAGAAACTTCTTTTTGTTAATCAAAAGTGGCTGAAATACAGGTAATATTATCCACCAAGCAAATTTTCAAATAAGAATGTAGTATTTTAATTCTATTACCTTTAATAATAATTTGAAAATTGCTACCCAATTTGTTATTTCCACTATCAAGAACAAAAAAGCCCTTGTATTTTGCCCTTGAATTTGTCAGATGTCAAAAAAATACTTTATTTGAAGGATTTCTTATAAAAAGCATTTATTTTTGAGGATTACTGCGTTTTTAGAATCAATCTTAAAAAATTCAACCAAATGAAATTTAAATTATTCACTTTCTGTATTCTATTTCTATTTGTTTCTATCGAATCTGAAGCATTTAAGAAAAAAAAGCCCATAAAAACACTTATTGTGGATGGCCAAAACAACCATAACCAATGGCCAAAAGTGACCTACATGATGAAAAAATATTTGGAAGAAACAGGGCTTTTTACTGTAGATGTAAAACGAAGTGCGTATACTTGGGAAGGAGATAAATTTTTAAGCGATTTTGCTATCCCTGGAATGCCACCTACTGAAGCTTTGCCAAAATCTAAAGCAGATCCGAACTTTGCCCCTGATTTTGAAAAATATGATTTAGTAATCGTTAATTTTGGTTGGAATGCTGCCGATTGGCCGGCTTCAACCCAAACCGCTATGGAACAATTTGTTAAAAAAGGCGGAGGTGTGGTAATTGTTCATGCCGCCGACAATTCATTTCCAAAATGGCCAGCCTACAATCAAATGATAGGTATTGGCGGTTGGGGCGACCGCACCGAGAAAGACGGTCCATATGTGTATTTTGATGACAATGGGAAATTAATACGAGACACAGCTCCTGGTAGAGCTGGCTCACACGGCCCACAACACGAATACAAAATTACGGTTAGAGATTCTAATCACCCAATTACCAAGGGAATGCCTCTTGATTGGCTGCACACGAAAGACGAATTGTATGATAAATTACGAGGCCCAGCAGAAAATATGACTGTTTTGGCAACAACCTATTCTTCCAAAGAAAACAAAGGTACCGGTAGACATGAACCCATGCTCATGACTATAAATTTTGGGAAAGGAAGAATATTTCATACTCCTATGGGACACGCTGATTATTCCTTGGAGTGTGTAGGATTTATTACAAGTTTATTAAGAGGGTCACAATGGGCTGCAACGGGTAAAGTAACTATTCCAATTCCCGCTGATTTTCCAACAGCTGAGAAGTCGAGTTCTAGGCCATTTGTGAAATAATTAGAACCAGGTATTAAATCTAACTAAATGAAAAAATTAAAGCTCATTCTTATTTTTATTTTTGGTGCTTTTTTGATTTACGGAGGTATTAATCATTTTTTAAAACCTGAAATGTATTTCCCCTTTTTCCCAGATTTCTTACCTAAAGAAATCTTAAACTATTTGGTCGGAATTTTAGAAATTGGAATTGGAATTGGAGTATTTATACCCGAATGGCGTAAAATAGCAACTTTAGGTATTTTAATTATGATGCTTGCATTTTTACCACTTCATATTTGGGATGTTTTCAGAGAAAACCCTGCCATTGGTAGTCATCAAGCAAGTTTAGTAAGACTCCCTATTCAATTTGTTTTAATTGCTTGGGCATGGTTTATCAGTAAAGATTAATTGTAAATTTCAAAAAAATATTTTTTTCTTCATGAAAATTTTACTTGTCATATTCCTTAATTTATCAATTTGTTATACTACTTATGCACAAAAAGTTGAAAAAGAAACTGCTGAAATAAAGGCCGTTTTAACCGATTTCTTCGAAGTATTCACCCACCCAGATATGAAGTATTACGATAGAAATTGTAGTTCGGATTTTCAGCTACTCGAACATGGTGAGGTATGGACACGAAAAGAAATTAAGGAGTATGTAGAAAAAATGACATCAAAACCTATTCAGTTTGAAAGAAGTAATAGTTTCGAATTTACTCAAGTAAACTTTAGAGGAAAAATGGCTTGGGTAAACTATCATAATACCGCCACAATAAAGTCTTTAAGCGATGGCTCCGTTAAAAAATTACAGTGGCTTGAAAGTATCATTTTAGAAAAAGTAAATGGCAAATGGATCTTGCACCAAATGCATTCCACTCGAAAATCCAAATAAAAATTTATCCTACATATGGAAACTTTAAAACTTTCTATTGAAAATCATATTGCGACAGTTACGATAAATCGACCCGAAAAAGTAAATGCCCTAAACCAAATAGCATGGGAAGAAATCGAAACCGTTTTTAATGACCTCGACCTCAACCCAGAAGTACGAGTAATAATAATAGAAGGAGGAGAAAGCAAGCACTTTTGTGCAGGCATTGACTTAAGTCTGTTAATGACTGTAACCCAAAACCAAATACCATGCGAAGGTCGAAAAAGAGAGCAGCTTCGAAAAAACGTATTTAAACTTCAGGCACCTATTAATGCCATTGAAAATTGTTCTAAACCCGTGCTTGCTGCCATCCATGGAGGATGTATAGGAGGAGGAATAGACTTAGTTTGTGCCTGTGATATGCGATATTGCACAGAAGACACCTATTTTACCATCAAAGAAATAGACATGGGTATGGTAGCGGATTTAGGTACACTCCAACGTCTTCCGAAGCTTATTGGCGACGGAATGGTGAGAGAAATGGCATATACAGGTAGAAATGTGGAAGGAAAAGAAGCTGAAAAAGTTGGTATTGTAAATAGGGTATTTGAAAATAAAGAATTGATGTTGTCAGAGGTTAAAAAAATTGCAGAAGCAATAGCGCAGAAATCCCCCCTTTCAATTAGAGGCACTAAACATATATTATTGCACTCGCGTGACCATACTGTGGCCGACGGACTAAACTACATGGCCACTTGGAATGCCGCAATGTTACTTTCTGCAGACCTACAGGAAGCTTTTGAAGCAAAAATGTTGAAGCGAGCGGCTGATTTTAAGGATTAAAAATAAGATTTTATCTCTTTTTTTTCGATAAAAGTCATAAATAAAAATCTACAAATAGCTGGACAATTAATGTCGCATCGTATAAAAATTAATCCTCCATTTTTTTCCATAAAACAGCACTATTAATATTACTTGCTTGCAAAAAAATGTGTTTTTTTTAATGAAAGACCGATATCCTTAGGTGACGAATAGAAATTTACAAGTAATGTTTTTGCAAGCTTCTTTGCAAGCTATTGTAATTGTTGAAGTATTTTTTGAGTTTTCTTTTTTTCCAAATTAAACCCAAAAAATGCCTCTTAAATTCTCTTGAAATCTATATCATTTACCAATTTTTTACCTAATCCGGAAAACTAACTTTACCCATACTCACACTTGGCACCCCTAATCTTTTCCCAAAATCAGTAGTACCACCGCAAAGGGCTTCATTGGCCAGTGTAGCAAATAAAACCGCTTCTTTTGCATTGCCATCTATGCCAATGTCATCCGTTTTTAAGAATTGTGTATTTGGCATTTTGTCTTTCAAATATTTAACAATTAATGGGTTGTGCATTCCTCCTCCACTCATAAATACTTCTGACAATAATTCCGTATTTGCAATTTTTAATATACAATCTATAATGGTTTCGGCTGTGAACATACACAAAGTGGCCAAAATATCCTCATTTGAAAGACTATTTGTGTTTGATTTCTCCTGTGCATTTTTTAAATACTCTAAATTAAAAACTTCAGGCCCAGTAGTTTTTGGAAGATTAGCTTTGAAGAAGGAATGATCTTTTAATTGAAAAAGTAGGTCATTGGAGACTTTTCCTTTTAAAGCTATTTCAGCATTCTTATCAAAAGAAAGTCCATACTTTTTTTGAACAAATGCATCCATTATCGTATTTCCTGGGCCTGTATCAGTGGCGAACACTTTTTCTGGAAGGAGGTCTCCACTCAAAAAAGTAAAGTTGGAAATTCCACCCATGTTAAGCAAAATTCTGTTTTTACCTTTTTCTGAAAAGATCAAATAGTCTCCATAAACTGCTAAAGGAGCTCCTTCTCCTCCAGCAGCACAATGTTTTTGTCTGAAATCAGAAAAAGTAATTATTCCTGTTTTGGCTGCTAAGTGGTCACCATCACCTATTTGAAGCGTAGCATTTGGAAATTTATCGTCTTTATGTTGAATTTTCGGAGCATGAAAAACCGTTTGCCCGTGACTGGCGATGCAGTCAATTTCTGAGTTTTTGATTTGCCACTTTTCTAAAAGCTGATTTACAATTTCGCCATGAAGGTTCCCAATCCAAGGATTTAAAACACACAGTTGCTGAAATTCGATTTCCTTTTTTGCAAAAATCTTTCTGATTTCAACTTTTACCTCCTCATGAAAAACCACCGTTTCAAATTTCAATACCTTAACTTTCGTATCTAAACCTTGTCCTTGATATTCACATAGTGCCACATCGAGCCCATCCATAGAAGTGCCAGACATTAAACCAATGATTTTTCTTTTTGGTTTTTGAGCTATTTCGTAAAGTTTTTGAATGTTATTATTCATGTGTATCCAAATGAAAGCACGAATATAGCAGAATTTTTAGACTCCGTATTATTTCACTTCTTTCGCCCAGTCAAATCGTTGATCAGGAGAAAATTTCCATGGAGCCATATTGGTTTCCAAATTTTGGAACATTGCGTTCCATGAGCCTGGAGCTTGACTTTCTTCCATAACCCTATACCTACGAAGCTGTAAAATAATATCTAAAGGGCTTATCAAAATAGGGCATTCTTGCACGCAGGCATTGCATGTAGTGCACCCTAACAATTCCTCATCAGAAATATAATCGCCTAAAAGTGATTTCCCATCTTCAAAATCATTTCCATTTGCAAGCCAGCCTTTTTGAATATCCTCCATTCTATCACGGGTATCCATCATAATTTTACGAGGAGAAAGTGCTTTGCCAGTAAGGTTCGCTGGACAAGCCGAAGTACATCTACCACACTCTGTGCAGCTATAGGCGTCCATTAAGTTTTTCCATGAAAGGTCTTTTACATCTTTTGCCCCAAACCGCCCAACTTCTGCTTGAACTTCCGGCGCCTGCTCCAAACCTAGCATTATTTTTACCTCCTGAGTTACAGTAGGCATATTAGAAATATGTCCTTTTGAGGCTAAGTCTGAGAAATATGTATTAGGAAATGCCAAAGCAATGTGCAAATGCTTAGAGTAGGTAACATACAACGCAAAAGCCATAATACCCAAAATATGAAACCACCAAGCCGCTCTTTCTGCAAAAATTAAAAAAGTATCAGAAAAACTAGTCATAAATGGTTGCAAAAACTGAGAGATCACAAAATTTCCAGTAATGGCCTCTCCATAATGACCTACTCCACGAGATTGTAATACTCCATCTGCGGCATTCATTTTTAAAAAAGCAAACATTAAAAGTATCTCTATCACCAGAATTACATTAGCATCTAAACGAGGCCATCTAGCCATTTCACGGTGCTTAGATTCTTGAAAACGCTCCACTTTGGTAATATTTCTTCTAATAAGAAAGGCAAGGCAGGCCAAAATAACACCAAAAGCTAAAAGTTCAAAAGTATTAATTAAGAAAGAATAAAGGCTACCCAAAGGAGAAAGCATAATACGATGAGTACCTAAAATGCCATCTAAAATTATTTCAATGACCTCGATATTTATAATTATGAAACCCAAATACACTACTAAATGCAGTACTGCAACGCCGGGACGAGAAAACATTTTTTGTTGCCCAAAAGCCACCAAGAGCATTGTTTTAAATCTTTTGATGGGTTGGTCGGTTCTATCTAAAGGTTTTCCAAGCTGAATTGCTCTTTTTATAAGACTTACCCGCTTCGAAATAAAATAGGCCGCTGTGCCAAATGCGATAATAAATAGAAATTGTGGTAAAATTTGCATAAGAATAAAGGGTTATCAAAATATTAGTATGCATGCATACTAAAACAAATATCGGAAAAGATTAAGAGAAAACAAGGCTTAAGAAATATTTTTATGTTTTTTTTGATTGAAGTTTGTTAATAAAAACTTTTTGCCTAATTTTGCAGTCCCAAACAAGGGAATGGTGGTGAAATCACAATGGTGATGTAGCTCAGTTGGTAGAGCAAAGGACTGAAAATCCTTGTGTCGGCGGTTCGATTCCGTCCATCACCACAAAAACCTAACTAATTTTAGTTGGGTTTTTTTGTTTTTTAGGTGTAAAATCCTTTCTGCTTTTTAATTAACTCATTCATCTACAAACCTTATTGTTTCGTCTAATACTCTTGATCCTTTATTCAATAATTCGAAGTTTTCTTCTTGTTTCAACCTATTTTTGTCTTTTGTTTTATGAAGATTTTACTATGATAAAAAAAACACTCATCTTGTTCACGGTTTTGTTGCTTGGCAATTATGCTCTCAAAGCCCAAACAGTAAACGAGCAAAATCACAAAATTCATATAAAAAAAATAGCTCGGCCAATTAAAATTGACGGAATTTTAGATGAAATAGAATGGCAAAAGGCGGAAGCAACTACCCCTTTTAATCAAGTCTTTCCTTACGATACTTCTTTGGCAATTATGCAAACGCAAGCCAAAATTATGTTTGACGAAAATTATTTATACTATAGCTTCGTAGTCTATCAACCTCGCCAATACCGTGTTACTTCCTTAAAAAGAGATTACCCTCATGGCGGAACTACAGACTTGGTAACCGTAAATTTAGATACTTTTAAAGACAAGCAAAATGGCTTTCATTTTTCTGTAAACCCTTACGGTGTACAAAGGGAAGCTTTGGTCTCCAATGGCAGCGAGGTAACCAATGATTGGGATAATAAGTGGACAACATCTGTAAAAAATTATGATGACCGCTGGGTAGTTGAATGTGCCATTCCTTTTAAAATACTTAGATATAAATTAAAAGAAAACGGAATTAATGAATGGAACATCAATTTTTTTAGAAATAATTTATTGCTAAACGAGCG
>DAIQBE010000140.1:0-7337 GCA_036781325.1 Leadbetterella sp.
TTAAGATCTGAAAAATTAGAATACCTATTATACCGAGCGAAAGCATCACTGGCAGCATATAAACTTCCAGCCATCAATAGCTTAATTTTACTTTGCTTATCTATTTGAAAATCAAGAGATTGAGCTGTTCGACCAATCCCCAAAACGGAAGTATTAAAAATTGCTTTCTGTGTTTCGTCAACGTCTGATAGCTCTACATTAAAGCTCAAATTATTAAAAAAAAATTCTCCAAGCCACCTTCTGCCAGAAGCAAAAACATTTTTTATCTCTTTTTCAAAATAATCATAATAAGGCAATGAAGTCTTAGCTTTTGAAGTTGCAGACACAATTTCTAGGTTTGTAATCTTTTTAGAAATTGGTCCGTTAAGGTTAATATATACAAAACTAGAGTCTGAATAAGGATTTATTTCATGAGAATATAAATTACTTAGCGTATCAAGTTTTATCTTATGCGGAGAAGGCATATAAAATAAAATCTGATCGTTTTTGTCAAATTTATTATCTGAGTCAATCACATGAATGGGGAGCTCCTTTAAGTCTTGCGTTCTAAAATCACTATTTTTTTGTGGCAAAGCGGTGGAATGTCCAATAAAAACCCGAATATTCTGAGGATTTAAATTTTTAGAATTCGCCGTATATTTACTTAAAAATTTCTGATCTATCTTAAAAATACCTTCTTTATTAACTCCTACTTTTATCCAATCACCTGAAGCCAAAACAGAATTTTGGCCTTTTGCAATACAAATAGAAAGAATAAAAAGAAAAATAAAAAGACGATTCATCCAAAAAAGGTAAATAAAACCATAACGAAACTTAAACAAAATTAAGTATTTGAAATAGATAATACGTATAAAAATACCAAAAAAAAAGCACTTCTTTCGAAGTGCTTTTTTTATTTTATTCTGTTCAGATTACTCAAGAATCTCAGTTACCTGCCCAGCACCTACTGTACGTCCACCTTCACGTATTGCAAAACGAAGACCTTTGTCCATTGCAATAGCGTTAATTAAATTAACAGTAATAGTAATGTTATCACCTGGCATAACCATTTCAACATTTTCAGGTAAGAAAATCTCTCCTGTTACGTCTGTAGTTCTGAAATAGAACTGTGGACGATATTTGTTAAAGAATGGTGTGTGACGTCCACCTTCTTCTTTCGAAAGAACGTAAACCTCAGCCTTGAATTTAGTATGAGGCTTAACAGAACCTGGCTTACAGATTACCATTCCTCTTTTGATAGATTCTTTGTCGATACCTCTTAACAACAAACCTACGTTATCACCAGCCTCACCTCTATCTAATATTTTACGGAACATTTCCACACCTGTTACTACAGACTTAAGACCTGCAGCTCCCATACCTAAGATGTCCACTGCTTCTCCAGAGTTAATAATACCAGTTTCAATACGACCTGTAGCAACAGTACCACGGCCTGTGATTGAAAATACATCTTCAACGGGCATTAAAAATGGCTTGTCAGTAGCACGTGCTGGAAGTGGAATAAAATTGTCCACAGCATCCATTAATTCTTCTATTTTGGTAACCCATTCTGCTTCACCATTCAAGCCACCAAGTGCTGACCCTTGAATTACAGGAATATTGTCTCCATCATATTTATAGAATGTTAGCAATTCTCTGATTTCCATCTCAACAAGCTCAAGAAGCTCAGGATCGTCAACTAAGTCAACTTTGTTCATAAAAACAACTAACTCAGGAACACCTACCTGACGAGCAAGAAGGATGTGCTCACGAGTTTGTGGCATTGGACCATCAGTGGCAGCAACTACGATAATTGCACCATCCATTTGAGCAGCACCAGTAACCATGTTCTTAACGTAGTCAGCGTGACCTGGACAGTCAACGTGAGCGTAATGACGATTAGCAGTTTCATACTCAACGTGTGAAGTATTAATAGTAATACCTCTTTCTTTTTCTTCAGGAGCATTGTCAATAGAAGAGAAATCTCTTAATTGAGCTAGTCCTTTTTTTGCAAGAACAGTAGTAATTGCAGCTGTCAATGTTGTTTTGCCGTGGTCAACGTGACCAATGGTACCAATATTAACGTGGGGCTTACTACGGTCAAAATTCTCTTTTGCCATTTTATTGATAAAATTTATATTTGTTCAAAATTAAAAATTCAATTCATCACGAGTAAAAAACTAAATTTACTCAAAAAAATCCCTTTCTGCTTTTGAGCCTTTGAGCAGAATCGGACTGCCGACCTCTTCCTTACCAAGGAAGTGCTCTACCACTGAGCTACAAAGGCTTTATGGAATTTGAGCGGGAGACCGGGCTCGAACCGGCCACCTATAGCTTGGAAGGCTATCGCTCTACCAAATGAGCTACTTCCGCTTAAAAAATCGTGGGGGCCGATGGATTCGAACCACCGTAAGCGTAAGCTAGCAGATTTACAGTCTGCCCCATTTGGCCACTCTGGTACACCCCCAATTTACTTCAAAGAACATGCCCTTTTCGAAAGGAGATGCAAAAGTAGAACCTTTTTTTTTATCCGCAAAACTTTGCCCGAAAATTTATTGAGAATTTTTTCATTTCAACCTTTAGTTTCACCTCCATATTTTTAAACCAATATTAAAAATGATTTAAAATAGCTATAAACCATTTTCAAATTTCTTTGATTTTAAAAATAGCTTCTCTTTTTAATATGATAAAATGCTTCCTTGATTTGGTAATTAAATATGCCAACTCACTTAAAAAAAGACCCCTTGTTACCATAATTAAATATGCGAACCCCTCAACAAATAGAAATTCTTCTTATAAAAAAATCAAAATTGAAAATTGTAGAAAAATCATAGGCTATAGAACACAAAAGAAAATTATTTGGCTACACTATTAAGATAAATTTTAGTTAAATAAATAGTTTGGCACGGCAAATATTGGCATAGATATTGCTAGTAGATTTAACATGAATTATACAGAAACGAATCTGTTAAAACTTATTAAAATATCAAATTTACTTTTTTAAAAAATGAAACAAATTAAACTTATCGCAATCGTCGCTTCTTTAATGTTCTTAGGATCAAAAGCTTCGGCACAAGACACCCAGACAGACAATCATACCATTACGGTGGTTGTGCCAAGTGTTGCATTACTAGATTTAGAGGCAACAACAAGAAACTTTACTTCTACTTTTGTTCAACCTACTCCTTTAGAAGCTGGAGAAAGAATAACAGCACCTGCAAATAATACAAATCTTTGGTTAAATTATTCCTCTATTATAGGCGGTTCTGTACTTTCTAGAAAAGTTCAAGTAAAAATAGGTGCTTTGGTACCAGGCGTTGACATTGCTGTGACCGCTGCGGCCGCTGTAAATGGTGCTGGCACTAGAGGAACTGGATCTACAATTACACTTACTGCAACAGATCAAGACTTGGTTACAGCAATCGGAAGTGCATATACGGGTACAGGTATTAATAATGGCCATAACCTTACCTATGCTTTTAATGCATTAGACGCAAATTACGGAAGCCTTAGAGCGGCTTCGCCAGTGGTTACAGTTACATATACGTTAGTAGATAATTAATACAAAATGTTAGGATAGGCCTTAAAATCTATCCTAACATGTTTCTAAATGCTTTAATCATAAAATGAAAAATTTCCTAATTACAACTCTCCTTATTTCTCTATTTTATTTGCCTGCTTCTGCGGGTGTTGCTATTTTAAACGGACTTACACATACCCACAGTCTCGTACAAGGTCAAAAAACTACAGGGAAAGTACAGATCAGAAATGAATCTGCAAAACCTGCTAGAGTCATTATTTACAAACAAGATTTAATAGCAGTTTGCGGACAAGAAGTAAATTATCTAAACCCAAATGGCTTTGAACATTCTTTAAGCCCTTATTTGACAACCACCGTAGATGAAAAGCTTCTTGGACCTAACGAAGAATATGTTCTCTTCTATACTATTGAATTAAGTAGCGAACAGCAGCTAAAAGGCAGTTTTTGGTCAGTGTTAATGATAGAAGGAGCTGACCCTATCAAAGAAGATAAAAGTGAAGGACTCAAAATCAACTCAGTAATGCGTTATGCTATACAAATTATTGGTGATGTAGGTACCGAAGAAAGCACAAAATTAGGTTTTGAAGATATAAAAGTAAAAACTATTGAAAATGAGAGTCAAATTGTGACGCTACGCTTAAAAAACGAGGGCTTTTTTTCGAACAAAGTCAAAGTCATTTTGGAGATTTATAATCAAGAAGGAGAAAAAATTAAAACATTGGAAGGAACTAGTAAAAGAATATATCCTCAAGGTTGCAACGAATTTGAGATTGAACTCAAAGGAATAAAAAAAGGGAAATATGAAGGGATACTTATTGCCGACAATTCCAAAGATCTTTTTGGGGCCAACCTAAGTTTAGAAATAAACTAATTTAAATTTTACTTCGTATAATCATCCAATTTTGAAACCGCTATTTTACATTTTTATATTTCTATTAAATTATACTGTTTTTGCTCAAAATCAGGAGGAAATAATTGTGTCAAAATATGAAGAAAATGTAAAATCTGGCCATTATTTTTCGGTTTTCTTTGAACTTAAAATCCATCCTTCCAAAGAATTAAAACCACAATTATTTTTGCCTGAAAATTGGCAAATTTTAATCCACAAAACCTATAAAATTGACTCTTTATCTCAAAGATATTTTTATACCGTTGCTATTCCAAAAAATACCCATTCTGGTAAATTTGTTATCCTTTTTGAGCCTTATGAAAATGAAAATAGCAATAAGGGAAAATCTATTTTTGTCAATGTAGAAGAATTTAAGAAAATAGAAATAACGAATGTATCAAAGCCTGAATATGTAATGGAAGGAGATAGCCTTGAAACCGAATTTTTGGTTCAAAATCTGGGTAATTCCATTGAAAAAGTAAATTTAAGCACTTCTCAAGGATTTATTGCTGACAAATCTGAGTTCCATATATTACGTCCAAACTCCAGTTTACAAGTCTTTGTAAAACAAAAAATCCCAGTTACAGGAAACAATTCTTGGGAAATTTCAGCTGACCTAAAATTAGTCTCCTATTCCAGTAAAATGACTGCCCATGAGACTGTTTCTGTGCCAGTCTATAGCAATTCTTCCAAAAAGATAGATGTATATAAAAGACTACCCATTGAAGCGGGAGCCTCGTTTCTAAATTTTAATATGGGCAGTCAGTCGGCTGTAGCCTATCAATATTTGATTACAGGCAATGGATTTCTAGATTTTAAAGAAAAACATCATTTAGATTTTATTGTTCGAGGCCCTAATGAATTCCAACTTCCTACTATAGGCACGTTTGACCAATATACATTTGAATATAAATATAAAGACAGTACTAAAATCAGCCTTGGCGACTACATAAACAAAGTAAGTGATCTTTTAGAGTTTAATAGATTTGGTAGAGGATTAAAATTTGAAAAGAAATTTGAAAAAAGGAGTTTTAACGCTTTTTATCAAAAAGCCCGATTCCAACCCTCTCAAAAAGATGCTTTTGGGGGAAATTATTCTTATTTTCCTAAGGAAAACCTAAAGTTAAGTTTCAATTACATTAATAAAGGCATTACGGTAAAAGACCAGTTTTTTCGAACAAATATCATTAGCTTTACTTCTGTATTTTCTAATAAAAATTTAAATATAGATACTGAACTTGCGCTGGGCAACCATAATTCTTTGTTGGATTTTGCTATTTTAAATAGATTAAATTATAACTATAAAAAATTTAATTTTAACTCCGAATTTATTAATGCAGGAAAAGAGTTTCAGGGTTTTTACAACAACAGCCGTCTGCTGATTAATGGACTAAATTATCAAATTACTAAAAAATTAAACATTGGAATAAATTCTAATTACACTAGAATTAATCCTAGCCTTGACCTAACTAATTTTAATACTTCTCCTATAAGTTCTGTAAACATGGTGTTCTTAAGTTACTCACCTAGTTCATCTCACATGTTCTTTTTAAATTACAGCATGCAAGAACGGGAAGACCGAGTAACTCCTTCTAGTTTTCATTTTAAAGAACATTTTGGAAATCTTACCTACACTCTAAATAAAACAAAATTTATACTTTCTGCACAAGGAAGATATGGAAATGCTCAAAATTTATTGGCTGGTGAGCAAGCTATACCCAGAAAAACGTATTCTTCTATGACGCAGCCTTCTGTAAGAATTCTAAAATGGGTGTGGCTGAATGGATATTTCGAACATCAGCATACCAATAAGTTTTCAAATGATAATGCAATTCAAGACCTACTATTTTACGGTGGTGGCTTAAAAATAAATTATGGCCAAAAAATTAATCTCAATTTTATGTACCGTAACAATTATGCACCCGACGAATTTTTTCAAAAAAGAAGTTTCATAGATGCATCTTTGACATTTGATTTTAAAAAACATTCACTAAGTATGAATAGTGGCAGTGCATTTATTCCTTTTGGGGCAATTTCGCCAGAAGCTGCAGCCCAAAATACGCTATTTTTCTCCTTAAAGTATGTTTTGAAGCTAAATGTGCCCACTATGAAAAACCGAAACATTGGGCACATGAAAGGACAAATAATGGGAGTGAATACAAAGTTGCCAAAAAATGGAGTTTTGATTCAAATGGGCCAATACAAAACCTTCTCTGATAGTCTAGGAAATTTCCATTTTTCTAACTTAAAGCCTGATAATTACTATCTTACCCTTCCAAGTTCTCCCGATTTAGCTGGACTAATACCTAATACTAAATGCCCCATACCAGTAAAAATTGCTGTGGATTCTACCAGTTTCATTAAAATAGAAATGGTAAAAACAGGTGGAGTGGAAGGAAAAATTAATTTCGTTATATCGGACAGATTAAAAAGCCTTAGTAATGGTGAAATAGCAAAAAATGTTATGGTAAAATTATATAATGATTCAGAGTCCTTATTAACTATAATAAACGATAAAGGCGATTTTTCATTTAAAGAAATCAAGCCCGGATCTTGGAAATTATTGGCGATATTGCCTGCAAGTTTAGAAAAATTTGAGGTACTAGAAAAAGAAAAAAATATTACCATTGAATCTGATCTATTGCTTAAAGAACAATTTACTGTAAAATCTACAGAAAGGAAAATCATTTTTTCAGACAAAGACTTCAAAGTGAGCTTAAAAAAATGAAGATAGTAATAATTATTTTGTTTGCTTTAAATATGGCTGTTGCGCAAACTACAGCCAGTGCCAGCATAAATGTTACTTTAATACCAATCACTCGTCTTGATTTAAATAATAGAACTACTTTTTCCTTAAGTTTAGTGGCTCCCACTGAAGCTGGCAACCAACTTAGCAATACCGCAACTAATAATGGAAAATGGTTAAAC
>DAIQBE010000141.1:0-7299 GCA_036781325.1 Leadbetterella sp.
TCATCGACATGCCTTACGAAAACGACTGGTGGTGGCATTTGTTTACTGTGGGCATTATATGCTACGTGGGAATAAGAGGCTATGCCCAAACCCAACCGCGATATTTGCATTTTTCTAGCAAAAATATCGAAAAGCTAGAAATAAAAACTGAAACTAAAACAGAGGCTCTAACCCCAAATTACGTAGATTTAATTCCGAAAATTGAGAAATTGTTTATTATTGAAAAGGTTTTTTTAGAACCCGAACTTTCGTTGTCAGAACTAGCCAAAAAACTAAAAACCAACTCTTCTTTGGTTTCAGCCGCCATTAATCAACATTATGATAAAAACTTCAATGATTTTGTGAACCAATACCGAATCAAAGAATTTGAGCTTCAATGTAAAAACCCCGAAAACAAAAACTACACAAAACTAGCCATCGCCCTCGATTGTGGCTTCAATTCAAAAGCCACTTTCAACCGGGCTTTGAAGAAATTTGGGGAGGGGTGAGGGGATTTAGTGTTTTTTAGAAGTATGCAATTCTAAAACACAAAACAATATACATATTTACAAATTTTTCTAAATAATTGAAGTTAAAATTTCGATATTTGTACACTTAGAAATTTAGTTATTAACTTAAATTAAAAAAAGTAGATTTTTTTTAATTTTCAAAAATTTTTAACTAAATTTTTTTTTTAGTATCCGATTTTCAAAATCCTTAAATGAATAGCTAACATAAATAGAACAGTATGAAAACATATACTTTTTTTTTAATTCTTTCATTCGCATTTTTTAATACTGCAATTGCTCAAAATGTCAATTTAATGACTTTTAACATTCGATATAATAATGAAAGTGACGGCATAAACAAATGGGAAAACCGAAAAGACCGAGCGGCTGAAATGCTTAAATTTTATGATATTTCTATTTGCGGAATGCAAGAAGCCCTAATCGGGCAAATCAATGATTTAAAAGAAAGGCTTCCGGAATACACACACTTTGGACTTGGAAGGGACGATGGAAAAGAGAAAGGCGAATTTTCACCCATTTTTTATAATACCTCTAAATTAAAAGTCTTGAAACAAGAAACCTTCTGGCTAAGTGAAACACCAGACAAACCAAGTAAAGGATGGGATGCAAATTTACCTAGAATTGTAACTTGGGGTTATTTTTTGGACATCAAAACTAAGAAGAAGTTTTACGTTTTTAATACGCATTACGATCATATTGGTAAAATAGCGAGAGCTGAAAGTTCCAAACTATTGCTCAAAAAAATTAAAGAGATTGCAGGAGAAAATCCTGTTTTTTTAATGGGAGATTTCAATGCAACTCCAAGCGATGAGCCTATTAAAATTATTGCGGAAACACTATTTGAAACTTCTGCATTAAGCCAAACTCCTCATTTTGGTCCGGAAAGCACTTTTAATGGCTTTAAATCAAATGAACAAGATAATAGGAAAATAGATCATATTTTTGTAAACAATAAAAATATAAAAGTCTTAAAACACGCCACATTGAGCAATACCTGGGCTGGCCTTTTTGCTTCAGATCATCACCCAGTGATGACATCAGTTTCATTAAATAATAAATAATTATCTACGATTAAATATCCTAAAAAAACAAAGCCGACGCATAATTGAATCGACTTTTTCATTATTTAACTTTTCGAAGCTTGAGGTGTTATCCTCATTTTT
This sequence comes from Leadbetterella sp., assembly GCA_036781325.1. Lineage (GTDB taxonomy): Bacteria > Bacteroidota > Bacteroidia > Cytophagales > Spirosomataceae > Leadbetterella. Next base: position 1,673 of record DAIQBE010000141.1, read on the forward strand.
AAATTTTCATTTAAACTTACCAAAACCAAATACTAAACCTCCATTGAACATAAACCCACTTTGATAAGAAGCCCAAATATTTAATGGACCAAATCTGAAACCTGCTTGAGGAGTAATTTGAAATTTTGTTCCTGCTTCTCCAATAGCCTCTGTATCTAGATCAATACTTACCCCGTTATTTAAACCAGCTTGTACACCTACAAAGGGTTTAAATTTGTCTGTCAATAAATAATACTTTCCTTGAATACCATACCTAATTCCAGCAGAAGCGCCTGTATCATTTCCAGCCAATTGTGCACCATAATATGCACCAAAATCAAAATTTGGCCGAGGAGCAAAAGATGCCTCAATCAAATGGAGAGCTAATCTTCCGGAATTATCACCTCCTCCCAAACCAATACCTACAATCCCAACTCTAACTACTTGTGCAGATATGCTCAATGAACAAATAAAAATTAGCCCTAATAGTGTGAACCCCTTTTTCATTTTAAAAAAATTAAATTGTATTTAATGATGCTAAACTTTAACGTATTAAAAAGATTGATTATTGAATGATTTGAAGCAAATTTTTAGTATTAAATAATTAAAAAGAGCTTTTTCAACCAACAAATTATTTCTGTCCTTCTTTTATGAATTTCATCAATTTATATATATTGTTGTAAGATAAATAAAACTAATTAAGCTTGAATTCGGTATTATTAAAAAATTTTAATAATTTTGCTCACTAACAATAACATCTTTCATTAATGCAAAAGATAATCATTTTTATACTACTATGTTTTGGTGTTTTCTTCGCAAATGCTCAACACAATATTATTCCTGCTCCAGTAAGTTTTGAATCCAATCAAAGCATGTTTATGCTTGATAATCAAACGAATATTGATTTAAGGGTCAATAATCCAGAACTCAAAAAAATGGTTGAAAACTTTCAGAATTTTTTAATAAATGCTGGTTTAAACCTTGCTATCAAAACAGTTTCCAATCCAGATAGAAGCAACAAAGTTATTGTCATTGATTTATTTAAAGTCCAGAATACCGAATTAGGCAAAGAAGGATATACACTAGAAGTTAAAGATAATATAATTGAAATTTTAGCGAATACTAATGCTGGTATATTCAATGGATTACAAACCCTAAGACAGATGTTACCTACAAGTTTTGAGTCGAAAGAAAGAGCAATGGGAATAGGAATGCTGATGGGTTGCAAAATAAAAGACTATCCGAGATTTGGCTGGAGAGGCTTAATGTTTGACGATAGCCGACATTTTTTTGGAGTTGAAGATGTGAAAGCATATATTGATAGGATGGCTCAATATAAATTTAATGTGTTTCATTGGCATTTAACTGACGACGAAGGTTGGAGAATTGAGATTAAATCACTTCCAAAACTCACCGAAATTGGGGCATGGAGAGTGGAGCGATTTGGTAGATTTGGCGATACACGCCCTTACCCAAAAGAAGGAGAAAAAGCGACTTATGGTGGTTTTTATACACAAGAACAAATAAAAGATATAGTTAAATACGCTGCTGAAAGAAATGTAACAATAGTTCCAGAAATAGACGTTCCTGGCCATAGCATGGCAGTGCTAGCTGCATACCCAGAGCTTTCCACCCTTAAAAAACCAACGTTTGTAAACCCAGGATCTAAGTTTGCCGAGTGGTTTGGCAATGGCACTTTCGAGATGTTAATTGAAAATACTTTAAACCCAGCAGACGAAAAAGTATATGATTTTGTAAACAAAGTAATGACTGAAGTAGCAGCACTTTTTCCGGGGCAATACATACACATGGGTGGGGATGAATGCTACCATGGCTATTGGGAAAAAGATGCAAATGTGAAGGCATTTATGAAGAAAAATAACATAAAAGATACCCACGAGCTGCAAAGCTATTTTGTAAAACGGGTCGAGAAAATTGTGAGTAGTAAAGGCAAAAAGCTTATTGGATGGGATGAAATATTAGAAGGTGGCCTAGCCCCTGGTGCCGCGGTAATGAGTTGGAGAGGAATGAAAGGTGGCATTGAAGCCGCAAAAATGGGTGTGCCTGTAGTTATGACTCCTACTGATTACGCTTACATAGATTATACCCAAGGAGATAAAAGTGTTGAAAATCCAATATATAAGGACCTAAGTCTGGAAAAAACGTATTCGTTTGAACCCGTTCCAATGGAAGTGGATTCAAAATACATTCTAGGTGGGCAAGCTAATCTTTGGACAGAAGTAATTCCAAATCTTCAATTTGCCTATTATATGACATATCCAAGAGCTTTTGCGATGTCTGAGGTATTATGGAGTCCTAAGGAAACCAAAAATTGGAATGGATTTATCAACCGTACGGAATCACACTTTTCTAGATTCGATGCTGCCAAAATTAATATTTCAAAAGCAGTTTATGAACCAATAATTAATGTGAAAAAAGAAGGTGAAAAAATAATGGTTGAGCTGACTAATAATGTACCCAATACTGAAATCTATTATTCTATTGACAACACCTATCCTGTCAATTATGCGAAAAAATATCAAGGAATATTTGAAGTACCCAATGGTAATTTGAGTTTAAGAACGCAGTCCTTTAGAAGTGCTCAACCTTTAGGTCGTGAATTAATAATACCATTTTCTGATTTAGAAAAAAGAGTTAAATAATCTTTACCTTTTATTTTTTCAGAATAAGTATTTGAAATAGGATATAAAATAAGTGCCTAGTTTTTTCAAATTATTCTCTTTTGCTTACAAATACAGCCTAAGAATCATAATACTCTACTTCTAGACATATTTAAAAACGAATTATTTAAATTAAATTTTTTAAATAAAAATACATTCAAGGCATAATAATTGCTGAATATTTTAAGTTATTAACCTAATTTTTTAAATCAACATGATTTCAAATTTTTCTATAGTTTTCACACTTTTTTTACATATTTTTTCTTACAGTTTTGCTCCAAGTTACAAACATATAGCCCAGAAATACAGTATTCATGGGATAGATCTTTCGCACCATCAAAAAAATATTGACTGGGATCTAGTATCTGAGCAAGATGACTTTAAGGTAAGTTTTTGTTTTTTGAAAGCAACAGAAGGTGCTACATTTCAAGATACCAAATTTCAGAATTATTGGAAACAATGCAGAGACGCGGGTATTCCCAGAGGGGCATACCATTTTTATCATCCAAGCAAAACCGCTAGCGAACAAGCTAAAAATTTTATAAATTCAGTTCGCTTAGAAGATGGCGATTTAGCACCAGTTCTCGATTTTGAAAAAGACTCTCCTTCAGCAAACGTGACCTCAGTTAGAAAAAATCTTTCAAAATGGATTCAAATAGTAGAAAAACACTATGGAATAAAACCAATAATTTATACTAATGTTTCTATTTATAATAAATACATAAAAGGCCATTTTAAAAACAACCCTCTTTGGTTGGCAGATTATAAATCCAATAACATTCATGATTCAGTAAAGAGCCCCAATTTAAAGTTCTGGCAATACACCGAGAAAGGCCGTTTAAGTGGTATATCAGGCAACGTAGATATTAATGCATTTATGGGTGAAAAAACAGATTTTGAAAACCTAAAAATTGGCAATGCAAATACGGATATCGAAATAGAAATAGAGTCTGTAAGTTCTAGGTAATTACTGATTTCTATTCTTCTTAGGAATTACGTATTTACATGCAGTCCATATAGAATCAATGGCACAAATTTTCACATCTACAAAACCATATGCTATTGCCGTTGATTTAGCTGAGTGATAATCTATATCTGAAACTACTCCTGATGTTTTTTTTGGCCACGAAATCCAAATCATTCCGTCCTGATTCAATCTTAATGCGTTCTTTTTAAATACTAATTGAAGCTTATCAAGCTTAGTTTCAAAAATATGAACAAAATCTACTTGTTCTCCTTCCTCTGCTTCTATAACTTCAGGTATTTCAATGAGTAAATCAAAATAGTTGTCAGGTATTTTCTCTAAGATTACCCTTTGGCCATCCTTCAAGCCTAACTTTTTAAAAAGTGGATTTCCCATTTCTTCTTTTTAAAAATAATTTCCATTTAATATGCTCTAGCTTGCTATTTCTTGAACTTCCATTTTCAACTAAAAGTCTAAAATGCCACTTTACATTGCCATTTTCAAAGGTAAGTTTCTCCTTTTCAATAGTATTCCCGTTTAAATTTATAAGGCTTTTCAAATCAAATGATACCTTTTCTCTTTCATTAATTGAAAAAATTAATTTGCAAGAATCTAAAGACCATGATATTGCTTCATCATCAATTTTTAAAATGCCTTTTCCCTCTTTATCATTTTCGGTATCAATAAGATAATCAGCATTTTTCAAGTCATAAATTTCACAATCTTTGCAACTAAAATAAAAATACTTTTGCGAATCATACTTATTTTCAAATTTAAGCATTTTAAAAATTAACTCACTTCTTTGATTTTCAGATTTCTCCATTTTCAACTGTTTAAACTGCTTCTCAGTTAAATATCTTTTAAGTCCATCCGGCTGTCTTTCAGACAAATACTCTAAAGCTGCTTGAAACCTTTCTTTCTCCACCTCCTTAAATTCTAAATTAATAGGAATATTTATATTGCCATTTCTCAGCAAATTTTTATTATTCAAAACACTAAGCATCCTATTTGTTTGATTTATTCTAGAACTATAAAAAGCATTAAAAGGACCATAAATTCCAAATAGTCCCACAATTAGAAGTGAGAAAGGAATTAATTTGATATTATCCACTTTCGAAATAGAAAAATACAAACTTATTCCTAAAAGCCATATTGCTAATAAAGCAACAAAATATCTAGGTTCTGTAATGCCATATTGTTTGATTCTAACATAAATTGCAACTAGCATCAAAACAACTAAAGGAAGTAAAATCCAATAATACAAATTACTAAAAGTCTGTATCCACTTATTGTCTTTTTTTAAAGGATGAATGAGTAAAAAAGCTAATATTCCAAAAATTGCACTAGCCAAAACCATAATGCTTACCCATCCCTTAGGTAAAGACCATTCAAAAATAATTTTAGATTCATAGGCAATTAAAATACCCAAATAAATAGCAACTAAAGGGAGAAGAACTAATAGAGTAAAGTATTTTAATCCAAGAGGATAATTTAAATCAACATCAATTTTTTTTAAGTCTGGCAGTTTTGACACAAAAATTAAAGTGTTAATAAACAAATTAATTCCTACAAATACATAAAAAAACCAATCCTCATTAATCTTAAATTCAAATAAATTTTGAATACCCATTAAAGCCAAAAATAAGCCTAAACTAAGAGTTCCACTATAAATAAATGCGGTTAAAATATTAATAAAAAGAGTTTTGTTATAATGCCAAAAACTTGAAGTTTTAGAATCAAAGAAGTAGGGAGAAACGGAAACCAAAAGATGAAAAGTTAAGCTTAAAACCATACACTTTATCAAGAAAGTTGTATCATTTAACATATCATCAGCTGGAGGTGAACCATAAAAAAACAATGCTACTAAAGCGAAGATTACAATACTTCTAATTAAAAATTTTGGAGTTCGTTTCCTCTCTTCGAAAACTTCGGTACTAAAAAAAAGCGGTAAAAAAAGGATACAAAGTATTCCAACTTTAGTAATTGTTTTATTATAGTCTGGC
>DAIQBE010000142.1:0-7242 GCA_036781325.1 Leadbetterella sp.
TCTCATTTCTTCATTGAAAAACTGTTTCGGGTCAACAAATAAATCAATGGTAGATTTCGTGGCCCCTCTTAATAAAGACTCAAAATCCAAACTTTTAATTTTTATATGTCTTGAAATAACATTCATAAACTCTTCTAAAGCTTTTTGAACTTCCAAATCAGAAAAATCAAAATAAGGGCTTCTAAATTTATTTGTTTCCAGTTGCCATTGATTATATAATTCTTTAATTATGAAGAGATTTAATTGCTTTATTTCGGTTAGATTTATTATTTCAGAGCCAGAAATAGTTTCTTTATCATTAAAAAACTCTTCACATACTAGTTTAGCAAAATCATTTGAATAATTTTGTATTTCTGAAGCATTCCATTTGTTGGTCATTAATAAATTCTTTTGATTTGTAAAATAATTGGCTTTTTAAAATATTGTAATGCAACTTTTTTGCCATTTAATTCATTAACGTAAAAATAGTTAAAAAAATGTTTATTGAACCAAAAAGAGGTGCTAGTAAAGGTAACAAAGCGGGCTGGATTGAGGTAATTGCAGGTTCAATGTTTTCAGGAAAAACGGAAGAATTGATTAGAAGATTAAAAAGAGCAAAAATAGCAAAACAAAATGTTGAAATCTTTAAACCAGTTATCGATACCAGATACCATGAAAGTGATATAGTTTCTCATGACCAATCGGCTATTCGTTCTACTCCAGTAAATACTGCAGATGAAATTATGCTTTATACGGCTGATTGTGAAGTAGTAGGTATAGATGAATCCCAATTTTTTGATAACGGTATTATAGACGTTTGCAATCAATTGGCATTGATGGGTAAGAGAGTGATAGTTGCAGGATTAGATATGGATTCAAAAGGAAACCCTTTTGGGCCTATGCCTTCCCTTATGGCATCAGCGGAGTTTGTTACTAAAGTTCATGCTATTTGCGTGGTTTGCGGAGATATAGCTCACTATTCTTATAGAACCGTAAAAAATGAGAAACAGGTAGTATTAGGGGAGTTAGATATATATGAAGCTAGATGCAGGACGTGTTTTAATTTAGAACCAAATAATTAATTTAACAAAACTATTTATTTTTGTAAGGGCTGAAAAAGAAAAAACCTTCGAAATTACGAAGGCCTTTCTCACTTTATAGCCATGAAAACTAATATTCTTTTTATACTAATGATAGTTTTAATTCATTCAACTTCTTTTTAACTGAGGTATCAATTTGAGTATCTCCAACTCTTAAAACATAACCTCCAATTAAACTTTCATCAATCTTATCTTCCAACTCTACTTTCATTTTAGTAGCCTCTTCTACTAAACGAATAAACTCCTCTTTTTGTTTTAAAGTTAGCTCCTCAACAGAAGTAACTGTAATTTTCTGAATCCCATTTTGTTGATTGAAAATTTTTTGAAATTCTTTTGCAATAGGATAAATCAGTTTCTCCCGGTTCTTTTTAGTTAAGACACTAAAAATTGAGAAAGTAACTGGATTAATATTGTTTTTAAATATTGCTTTTAAGATATTCAATTTCTTATCGTGCCTAACAATTGGATTTGCCATTACTGCAACAAAATTGCTGTTTTCATTACAAATTTGCTCAAAGAATGTCATGTCTTTATTCACCTCTTTTACCACCCCTTTTTCATTAGCTAAGTCAATTAACGCCTTTGCATAACGATAAGCTACTATTGATTCTGACATAAAATTATAATTGTTCTAAAAGAAAAGTAAAAATTCTAATAATTAATTTAATTTGGTATCGGCTATCAATTCCGATACAAAAGTTTGTTGTGATTTTTTATCCGCTAATTCTCTTCGAATAACTTTTTCAGCTATCTCTATGGAAAACTTAGCCATATCTTCCTTAATTTGGGCAGTCATAGCTACTCTTTCTTGTTTTATAGCCTCTCTTGCATCATTCATTATTTTAGTACTTTCATTAACTGCTTTAGCTTTAGCTTCAATAATTAATCTTTCAGATGCTTCTTTGGCTTGTTTTATAATTAAATCACGCTCTTTTCTTGCTTCAGCTTTTTCGGCTTCATTGTCAGATTTTAATTTCGCCATTTCAGCTCTAGTTTCTTCGGCCATTTTTAAAGCAGAATCAATATTTTCATTTCTTTCTTTCAGGCTACTTAAAATAGGTTTCCAAGCAAATTTGCTTAAGAGAAAAAATAAAACACCGAAAATGATAATCATCCAAACTATCAAGCCCGGATTTGGGGTTATTAAATCCATTTTTTAAATAATATTAAATAAAATAAGTTTAAATAAATCAAATTTTTAAAACCTAAAAAATCAGAATTTTAGATTTTGTTTTAAAAGGAGTAATAACGCCTAATGCGAATATTACTCCTTAAGACACTTATTGGAATTACCCTAAGGCTACCAATAAGCAAAGTACAACAGCAAATAAAGCTACAGCCTCAACGAATGCCGCAATGATAAGCATCATAGTTTGAATTTTGCCAGAAGCTTCAGGCTGACGAGCAACCCCTTCCATAGCAGATCCACCAATACGACCGATACCAATACCAGCACCTACTGCTGCAAGACCTGCACCAATACCAGCACCCATTACAGCAAAACCGTGACCACTATCAGCGGCTACTTGCAAAAGAATTTGTAATAAAGACATGATTAAAACAATTTATAAATATAAAAAAAAATACACTCTTGAATAGCCCTGATTTAAAACCTTTAAAAAAAATTTGTTCTTTAATAAAAAAAGGAATTTAATTCAAAACACAATTAAATATTTTTCAATGGGCATGATCGGTTCCATGGGATTCTTCAATAGAACTACCGATGTACATTGATGACAATAACGTAAAAATGAAAGCTTGCAAAAAAGCAACTAATAATTCTATAATGTTCATAAAAGTAGCAAAAATTGTTACTCCAAACCCTACAGCATAACTTTCAAAAATAAATATTAATCCAACTAAGCTTAGAATGATAACATGCCCTGCCGTGATATTAGCAAATAACCTTATCATTAATGACATAGGTTTCATTAAAACTGAAACTGGTTCTAAAATCCAAAACAAAGGTAATAACCACCCTGGAACTCCTGGAGGCTTTACCAAATGCAACCAATATCCTTTATTTCCACCAATATTAGTAATTAGGAAAGTAATAATTGCTAAAACTAAAGTAACAGCAATATTTCCAGTAACATTGGCTCCTCCAGGTAAAAGACCCAAAAGGTTATTGAATAATATAAAGAAAAACAAAGTAAGAAGATACGGTAAATATTTTGCATAGTTTTTACCAATACTAGGCTTTACAACCTCATCTTGGATAAAAACAATTATAGGTTCTAGGAATGATTGAATACCACTTGGAGCTTTACCCCTATTTTTGGAATATCCCTTAGAAACCAACAAAAACACTACTAACAATAAAATAGCACTAAGTAGCATAGATGCTACATTTTTGGTAAACGACAAATCCCAAACTTTAACAGATTCATCTATTTTACCATTTTCTCCTAATTTATGAATGTGCTCATGTTCATTAATAAAACCATTAAATATATTATGGTTTTCATGAAATCTGTTGGAAGAAAAAACATCAAAACCACCTTGTTTGGTATAAAGTATTACAGGTAAGGGAATAGTAACACCGTGGGTAAATTCCCACTCATGTGAATCTTTAATATGGTGAAAAATCATCTCACTTATATTAAATTTTTCTTTGGTTTCTTCCGCATGTTGCGGCTCTTGAGCAAACGAAAAAGAGGAAACAAATAAAATAAAAACTGAAATAAACGTATATACTTTCAACATTCTTTTTTAAGTAATTAATCAAAACAAAAGGGCCAGACCCTCAAAAACGACGCAATTTACGAATAAAAATCGAAATCTCAAAAATTGTAAAAAATAAATATAATACAATAGTATTAATAACAAACAAATTACGGCTTTCTTTAAATTTGAAAATTCCAAATCCAATAAACACTATTAGTAAAACAATTCGAATAACCACCGCAGATAGATAAAATTGAATGAATTTTTCTCGATTGTTTTTCATTCCTAGGTCAACTAACATGGTAACTAGAAAATTTAAGGAAACAAAAAAAGCAAAAATTATCCATTTTTGAGGATGTAAGTAGATTGAAAAACGAGACAAGGAAACTAAAAATAATACAATAAAAGATATAATGCCTGCTAAATAATTTTTAAAAACCATACCTATCTATTTTGATTGCAAAATTAACTTATAAAATTTAAAAAAAATAAATATTGAACTATTTCAAGACGAAATGAAATAAACATCTGTGAATTAATATGATTGGTTAATACAAAATCAAGAACGAAGATTTTATCTCACTTTTACTAGAATTTTAAAAAAAAATTTAGCTGCTAATTGACTTTTTTTTTCTACTTTTGTTTCCCCCAAAAAAAAATACTATCACTAATTTTTAATATTAATCAAATAGGTTGGAAATTCAGGTTCAAAATAATGTAGAATTGGTTTGGCGAGATTGCTTATCAGTAATTCGAGAGAATGTAACTGACCAAAGTTTCAAAACTTGGTTTGAACCTATTATACCCTATAAACTGATAAATAAACGATTAATAATTCAGGTTCCTAGTCAGTTTTTTTATGAATGGTTAGAGGATAATTATGTAAAAGTTTTAAGAAAAGCATTGGATTTTTCAATTGGAAAAGAGGGTCAACTGGAATATTCAATAATAATTGATCGTGGCCCAGCCAAAAATAATACAATTGCTAATGCCAATGTAATTCCCAAATTAGAACCACAAAAAACTAAAAATTCATTTTTTAAAACTCAGCAAGATCCAGAAGCTAAAATTAAAAATCCATTTGATGTAAGAGAAATGGCGAGTGCTAATATTAATTCTTTCCTAAATACTAGCTACTCATTCGATAATTTTGTGGAAGGTGATTGTAACAGATTAGCTAGAGCGGCTAGTTTTGCTGTTGCCCAAAAGCCAAGCACCACTTCTTTTAATCCTTTAATGATTTATGGAGGTGTAGGTTTAGGTAAAACACACCTTGTTCAAGCCATTGGCAATTATATTGAAAAAAACTCAGAAAAGAGAAAATTTGTCTTATACGTTTCTTCTGAAAAATTTACAAGCCAATTTATAAATTCCATTAGAGAAAATAGTTTACAGGATTTTATGGCATTTTATATGCAAGTTGATGTACTGATTTTGGATGATGTTCAATTTTTGTCAGGTAAAGAAAAAACTCAAGAAACCTTTTTCCATATATTTAATCATTTGCATCAATCAGGAAAGCAAATAGTCATGACTTCTGACAGACCCCCTAGAGAACTTTCAGGAATGGAAGATAGACTTCTTTCGAGGTTTAAATGGGGATTAACTGCCGATATTCAAGTGCCAGACTTGGAAACTAGAATTGCCATTATTTCAAATATTGTAGAAGAGGAAAATGCAGTTATAGATAAAGAGGTAGTGGAGTATTTGGCATATTGTATAGATTCAAATGTTCGCGAATTAGAGGGGGTTGTTATTTCATTGATTGCTGATTCTGCTCTCACAAGGCGTAAAATAGACTTAGAAATGGCTAAGTTTAGAGTTAAAAGTATTGTGGAAGAAAGTCAAAAAGTGATTTCAATAGATAAGATTATTGATGTTGTTACTGATTTTTTCCATATAAAAGTAACTGAAATTAAGGGTAAAACTAGGCTCCGAGAAGTAGTAGTTCCGAGGCAAATAGCTATGTATTTAGCTAAAGAATATACTCCACTCTCCCTTAAAGCTATTGGATACCATTTTGGTGGCAGAGACCACAGCACAGTAATACATGCCATTCAAACTGTAAACGATTTGATAGATATTGATAAAGGAATCGCAAATACAGTAAAAGAACTGAAGAGTATTTTCAAAAAATAAGTATTATTTTACTTTTGATAATTTGTTAATGATTTTTAAAACTTGAGGTATTACTAAATGGGCCTCATCATTTTTTATAATAAAATCTGCAATTTCCAAATACTCTTTCTCGTTTTTTTGTCTTTTTAAGATTTCATAAACATCTTCCTTGGTTCTGAAAGAATCTCTTTTCAAAATCCTTTGAATTCTTACATCAATTGGAGAAGAAACCACTATTATTTTGTCTAATTGATTATCTTTTTTCATAATTGCCGCCTCTTTTATTACCATTTTTGAAGCAGAATGATTCAAAACCCATTTTTCAAAATCCGCTCTAACTCTTGGATGAACCAAAATGTTAAGCTTTTCTAATAAGATTGGATTTCCAAAAACTTTTTGAGCAACAAAAACCTTATTGTATTGACCATTAGGAAAATAAGAATCTGGGCCCAAAAGTGTTTTTATATCTTTCAAAAGATCTTGGTTGTTTTCAATCAAGTACTTAGCTTTTACATCAGCTTCGTAAACTGGGATATTCAAAATAGAAAAAACTTTTGAGATAGTACTTTTTCCACTACCTATTCCTCCGGTGAGACCAATTTTTAATGTCATAAGTCTTTGAATTCTTTTTTATTTCTAATAAAGTAATCCCAAATAATTGACTTTTTATATAAGTTTTGAAAGCCTAAAAATTGTGTAGCTCGATTTGTTATTAACTTTGGAATACGTGAATAAAAAGAGAAATGAGCTTTTAAAATGGCAAAAATATCTGTAAAAGACCCCTCTTTTAGAAATTTTAAAGCCGAAACACCATCTAAGATTAAACGAGAAAAAAGTATAGGAATTAAAAATTTAGAAGGCAAATTTTTAAATAACATGGAAAGGTTATTTCTATAATTTAAAAAGGTTTTGAAAGGATTAGACTTATTTAAAGTACCACCTCCAACGTGAAATACTGAAGATTTGGGACAATACATAACCTTAAACCCTTCATTTTGAAATCGCCAACATAAATCAATTTCTTCCATATGCGCAAAAAAACTAGCATCAAAACCACCTATGGCATGAAAAACCGAAGACTTTAAAAATAAACAAGCACCAGAAGCCCAAAATATAGGATATTCTTCTTCAAACTGGCCTTTATCTTTTTCAAGTGTTTCAAAAATTCTACCTTTACAAAATGGATAACCAAAAATATCTAAAAAACCTCCAGCTGCCCCTGCATATTCGAAATACTCTTTTTTATTAAAATCCAAAATTTTAGGTTGAATAGCAGCAATTTGACCATCAGATTGTGCAAGTATTTCTAAAGGATCAAGCCAATTTTCTGTTACTTCGACATCTGAATTTAGTAATATATAATATTGGGAATCAATTT
>DAIQBE010000143.1:0-966 GCA_036781325.1 Leadbetterella sp.
TATTTGGCTTTTGGACAAGCCGAAATTTATGTTCATCCCGACAATGTGTTGACCGCTATACGTCTATTAGAACTTGAAGTAAAAAGCGATGAGTAATTTTACTAAAAGAGCGCTTACTGCTTTGGTTTTTGTAATTGTTTTGATTGGGAGTATTTCTTTCCATCATATTTCTTTTTCACTACTGTTTTTGTTTTTTACTATCGTTGGGTTATCGGAATTTTATTCTATTTAATCTATGTTCATAGGCTATTCTATGTGCTAAAGCTCTTATTAAGTAAGGGTTTGTGTTTTCATCAAATTTTATTTCACTGGCAAAAGACCATTCCACGGGGATGCTACTTTCCGCTCCTTTTACTCCTTCCTTGTAAGTAAGCATGCATGAAATCCAATTTTTATAAATTAGGTTATTTTTCTTTAAATATAGTGAAGCGGCATGTGTTGAAAATATTATATTTTTTCGATCGTCTTGATTATTATCCACTATTAAACCCATTTCTTTAGCGGTAGTTTCTTTAAACTGCCAAAAACCTACTGCATTGGAACTAGATATTGCTTCTGGCAATAATGAGCTTTCTAAGACAGCCAAATATTTAAAATCTTCGGGAACATCTTCTTCTTCTAATATTTTTTCAATTATTGGAAAATACCATTGCATTCTTTCCAATTTTTGTTCTAGAAACTTGTTTTGAGGAGTAAGTAATTTAATGATTTCAGCATTTACATTTCTTTGAGCTGCATCATCTAACTCTATAATTATATTGGCAAATTCTATTTTTTTTGGTGACTCAGGAATACTGATTTGAATTTGAGCACTAAGATTATAAAAACCAAAGCTAAAAATTAAGTAGGAAAATAGTTTTTTCATTATTCTTTTATTTTTCGGGATATAAAAAGTCCATCTCTTATAGGAAGCATTATTTTTTGTGTTCTATTACTAGCCAGGGACATACCAGCAGTTTTTGGCTG
>DAIQBE010000143.1:976-5530 GCA_036781325.1 Leadbetterella sp.
ATTGTCAAGTTTTAAAATTGAATTAAATTTTCTTATTTGTTGTGTGGTTTCATCATTTTGGCTTAAATCAAATACTTTTGAGTCCCATAAAACATTATCGCTTAAGATAACACCACCTATACTAACTTTTGGAAATATTAAATTATAGTAATTTATATAATTAATTTTATCTGCATCAATAAATACTAAATCAAATTTAATATTCAATTCTTTAATTTTTTCTAAAGCTGATCCAATTATTAAATTTATTTTATTTTCTACACCTGCATTTTTGAAATTAGACAGTATTGTTTTTTGTAATTCCTCATTAGCTTCAATAGTGGTGACTTTTCCGCCTTCTTTTAACCCTTCGCTTAAACAAATTGCGGAATATCCAGTATAAGTCCCAATTTCAAGAATATTTAAGGGAGACAATAAATGAGAGATTAAAGATAAAAATCTACCTTGATAATGTCCGGAAAGCATTCTAGGCTTTAAAACATTCGCGAAAGTTTCTCTTGAAATAGATTTTAAAATTTCAGGTTCATCCTCACTAAACTCCCTGCAATAAATTTCTTTTTTGTCTTCTTGCAAATTTAAATAATTGATTTAATTACAAAATAAAAATTTTATTCTGTAAATTCCTAAATTTATTGTTTAAATTAAAGTTTCAGAAAATAATGAAAGATAAATTTTATAATAAAAGCCTTTTTTAAGGCTTTTATTTATTTTAATTAAAGATTACAATGTTCTCTTTAATTCTCTTATTTCATAACTTTCTATTACGTCGCCTATCTCAATATCATTAAAGTTTTTAATACTAAGACCACATTCATAGCCATTTTTAACTTCGGCTACATCATCTTTAAATCTTTTGAGTTGGGAAATTTCGCCATCGTGAATGACTATACCTTCTCTCACTATTCTAACTTTATTGTTCCGCTTTACAAATCCGTCTGTTACCATACAACCTGCAACAGTACCTAATTTGCTAATTTTAAATACTTCTCTTATGGAAATATTTCCAGTAATGACTTCTTCTACTTTTGGAGCTAACATACCCTCCATTGCCGCTTTTATTTCATTAATAGCGTCATAAATTATAGAATACAGTCTAATCTCTATTTGTTCCGCATCGGCAATTTTTCTTGCGTTGTTTGAAGGTCTAACTTGGAATCCTATCACAATAGCATCAGCTGCAGATGCTAAAGTAACATCAGATTCAGAAATTTGACCTACTGCCTTATGAATAATACGTACTTGTACCTCTTCCGTAGATAGTTTTAATAATGAATCAGATAGTGCTTCAACCGAACCGTCTACGTCACCTTTAACAATTATATTGAGTTCCTTAAAGGTACCAATTGCTTTCCTTCTTCCTATTTCGTCTAATGTAATATGTTTTTTAGCTCTTATGCTTTGCTCTCTATTAAGCTGTTCTCTTTTGTTTGCAATTTCTCTGGCTTCTCTATCAGATTCCATGATATTAAATTTATCCCCTGCTTGAGGAGCTCCTGGCAATCCTAATATTTGAACGGGTTGAGATGGGATAGCTTGTTTAATTTTCACTCCTAAATCACTCACCATTGCTCTAACCCTACCATAATATTGACCCGCAAGCACAATATCTCCAACTTTCAATGTGCCATTTTGCACTAAAATGGTAGAAACATAACCTCTTCCTTTGTCCAAAGATGCTTCAATTACAGTTCCTACTGCTGCTCTATTTGGATTGGCTTTTAATTCTAATAATTCAGCTTCTAATAGTACTTTATCCAAAAGCTCATCAACACCCAATCCTGATTTGGCAGAAACTTCTTGCTCTTGAAACTTTCCTCCCCAACTTTCTACTAAAATATTTTCTTTTGATAAATCTTCTCTAATTTTTTGAGGATTTGCATTTGGTTTATCAATTTTATTTAAAGCAAAAACTATAGGTACACCAGCATTTTGCGCATGATTTATTGCTTCTTTTGTTTGTGGCATGACACTATCATCCGCAGAAATAACAATAATAACTATGTCAGTAACCTTTGCTCCCCTAGCTCTCATTGCGGTAAAAGCTTCGTGACCTGGAGTATCTAAAAACGTTATAGATTTACCTTTATTAGGGCCCTCTTTTATCACAACTGAATATGCACCAATATGTTGTGTAATTCCTCCTGCTTCTCCTGAGGCTACTTTAGATCTTCTTATAAAATCAAGAAGTGATGTTTTTCCATGGTCAACGTGCCCCATTATTGTAACTATTGGTGCACGATGGAGTAAATCGGCTTCATCATCAACAACATCTAAAGCATCTGACATAACTTCTTCTTCTGCTGAAATAAATTCTATGTCAAATCCAAATTCTAAGGCTACTATTTGTATGGTCTCAGCATCAAGTCTCTGATTAATAGAAGCAAAAATCCCCATCTTCATACAACTTGCAATTACCTCATTAATAGAAACATCCATTAAAGAAGCTAGTTCTGAAGCCGATATATATTCTGTTACTTTTAAAGTTCCACTGTCTTCAATTTCTTGTTGGTCTAATGCATCCTGCTGTTCAGCTCTATTTCTTCTTTTCTCTTTTCTGTATTTTCCTCCAAAATCAGAGGATTTGCTCTGCATTTTAGAGATTGTAGTCTTAATGTTGTCTTTTACATCTTCAGATGAAACTTGTTCTTTTCTATCTCTATTTCCTGAATTTGATCCAGATCCTGGTTTTTTATTTTCTTTTCTATAATTATTATTACCCGCATTATTCCCGCCAGGGTGTTGTGGAGCATTTGGGTTTGTAGGTGGCTGAGAGGTTTGACCTCCTATTGGTCCTCGGTTAGTTGGGGCACTGATTGGCCTATTTTGCCCTTGATTAGTGTTTGGAGTCGGATTATTGGGTCTTGGAGCATTACTAGGTCTTGGCTCGAATCTTTTTTCTCTTACATTTTCAAAATTTGACTTTGAGGTATCTCCAACTTTTTCTCCTCCAATTATTACCCTTTTTCTCTTTCTTTTTAGTTTTAATTCTTCTTTAGTAAGGGGTTTACGATCAACAGGAAGCTCTATTTTGCCAAGAACTTTTAATCCTTGAAGTTTATCGCCCTGAGCTTTTATTAATTTTGGAGGCAATACTTCTTCAACTTCTGGTATTTTCGTAGGTTCTTCTATATTTTCATTAGCAATAATTGTTTCTGTTTTTTCAATTGGAGCCATAGTCTTAACACTATTCTCATCAATTATTGCTTCTTTTTCCGGTATTAGTTTTTTCTGAATTTCGGTTTCAGATAAAATAACTTCCAAAGGTAAATTAGGACTTTTAACTTCTTGCGTTATAGTTGGTAATTTAATTTCATTAATTTCAACATTTTTATTTTCTGATGTTTTAATTAATTCTTTTTCTTCTACAATTTCGGAAGGAGTAGTAGGTAAAGTTTCTGAAGTTTTTATTTCTTCTGTAAGCTTAACCTTTTCAACAATAATTGGTGGAGGAATTACCTCATCCTTAGGTTTGTCTTGTGTTACAGGTTTGACACTCTCTTTAGGGCTATCTCCAGTAACAAAGTTTTTACTTTTGGCATTTAAATCTATTTTTCCAAGAATTTTGGGTCCTTGAAGATTGTGCTCAATCTTTATTATTTCTGGCTCTTTTTTCTCATCTCTAAAATACAATATTTCATCATCTGCTTCTTCGTCACTAAATGCCTCTATTTTTGGCTTAGAAATTTCTTCTGTGTTTGGAATACTATCAGAATCACTAAATAAATTAGTGATTTTAAGTTCTTTAGCTAAAATTTCAAGTTGGTCTGATGCAAGTTTGGCGTTTGGATTATTGTCAATAAGATGCCCTTTAGAGCTTAAAATCTCCCTAATAGTAATGATACTAACATTAAGTTTCCTCGCCGCTTGGCTGAGTCGCATCATTTTTTCTTCTGCCATAAATTTAATTCAATAATTTAAAAAAACAAAAATACTTATTTTGTGGGATTTTATTGCCGAAATACCAGTTTCTAAAGAATTTGTTTTAATCAAATTCCTTCTTTAGAACCTCTATTACCTCTTCTATTGTCTCTTCTTCTAATTCAGTTCTTCTTACTAAATCAGCTTTGCTAAGACTTAAAACCGATTTAGCAGTATCTAAACCGATCTTTCTAAATTCTAAAAGTACCCACTCTTCTATTTCATCGGTAAATTCCATTAAATCAACATCTTCTTCTTCAATCACTCCTTCAATATCTCTAAAGACGTCTATTTCCATCCCAATAAGTTTACTAGCCAGTTTTATGTTTAGCCCACCTTTTCCAATAGCTAATGAAACCTGATCAGGTTTAAGAAAAACGGAAACTCTTTCTCCGGCTTCATCAATTCTAACATTACTTATCTTAGCTGGACTAAGTGACCTAGATATAAGAAGATTGGTGTTTTCAGTCCATTGTATTACGTCGATGTTTTCATTTTCAAGTTCTCTAACAATCGAATGAATTCTTGAACCTTTCATACCAACACAAGCTCCCACGGGGTCAATTCTGTCATCAAAGGATTCAACAGCTACTTTTGCTCTTTCACCTGGTTCTCTTACTATTTTTCGAATGGAGT
>DAIQBE010000143.1:5540-7220 GCA_036781325.1 Leadbetterella sp.
AATTCAAATAACCTTTCAAGAAAAACCGGAGAAGTTCTTGAAAGTGTAAGTTTTGGATTGCCGTTGTTTATTTCAACTTTATGCACTACTGCTCGAATACTAGTACCTTTTCTAAATCTATCTTTAGGTATTTGTTCAGATTTGGGCAAAGACAATTCATTTCCTTCTTCGTCCATACAAATAAGTTCGCGGCCTAAAATTTGATAGACTTCTACGGTTAATAATTCACCTACTTGATCTTTATATTGATTGAAAAGCATTTCTTTTTCAAGATCTTTTACCTTCTGAATCAACGTTTGCCTAGCAGTCTGAACAATTCTTCTGCCAAAATCTTCTATCTTAACTTCTTCAGCTACTTGCTCACCAATTTCAAAATCTGGCTCAATTTTCTGAGCTTCAGACAAAGGAATTTTATCTGTATCCCAAATATCTTCTGAGTTATCGTCTACGATTTCACGATTTCTCCACATTTCGAGGTCGCCACTTTCTGCATTTAAAATCACGTCAAAATTATGATCATCGCCATAGGCTTTTCGAATCATAGTTCTAAAAACTTCTTCCAGGATGGAAATCATCGTGGGCCTATCGATATTTTTTTCTCTTGCAAATTCAGCAAACGATTCTATTAAATCTCCACTATGCATATCTGTCGAATAATTTATTTAAAGGATATAATTACTTTCGCTTCTTTTATTTTTTCTAGTTTTATTTTTATGGAATCAAAAACTATTTTTTTCTTTTGTTCAGGTTGAATTTCTATTTCGTTGTTAGAAAAATTTATTAAGACTCCCTTAATTTCTTCTTCCTCATTAGTAATAACTTTTAAAGTTCTTCCTATGTTTTTCATAAATTGCCTTTCCATCTTGAGTGGGCTATCTGCACCCGGAGAAGAAACTTCTAAAACAAAAGCGTTATCGATAATTTCTTCCAATTCTAAGCCTAGCTGATGACTAATTTTACTACAATCATCTATTTTTATACCTTCATCAGTGTCTAAGAAAACGGTAATTTTTCTCCGTATTTTAGATTCACTTACTAATACATCCACTAGGTAAATATCACTATTGTTAATTAACTGATGAATGATATTAACAATTGTTTCTCTTAAACTCATCAAAAATACCTATTTGTTTTCAATTACTTTCAACAAAAAAGGAGGTTTTTAACCCCCTAATTTCATTTTATTTGCAAAAATAGTCTATTTTTTTTATTTTTTTTAAATTAATGGGATAAAAATCATATAATTTACAATTTCAAAATTATATTTAATCGAAAGATTGATGAAATTCCATACTTTTTTTGAAGTATAAACAGACTAAAAAATAGTATATTTAAATATTCCATAGCAATTTGTTAATATTGCAATCAAAATTAAGCTTAATAATAAGTTGAAGCTATTAAATTTCATAAGAAAGTTTTTTTTTCTGATCAATATTCTTTTTGGTCTATATTCACTTTTGGTGTATCAACTCGTTTTTTCTGCAGATATAAAACATTGGTTAGGAGGATTTTTAATGTTAACATTTCCAATAGTATTGTTAGGGCATTTATTTTTTATATTTTGTTACTGTTTCGGAACATTATGTTGGGGCTGAAAAATGAAGTAATTTTTTCTTTTTTTAGGGTTTCTTAAGATTGTCTATTATTTTCCATCGTCTTTTGTTTAATTTTTTTCTATCA
>DAIQBE010000144.1:0-7217 GCA_036781325.1 Leadbetterella sp.
CATATGTCTTGTAATAAGTAGCTAATCCATCGATATATCTCACATTTTCACGAATCGTGCCCGCGGCATCTGAACTTTTGCGATAAGCATACATCCCTCCTGCAAAATGATTGACAGACGAATGTGCAAAACCCATCAATACATCATTATTAACATTAACGGCAATACTTGGGTAATAAAAATGCTCTTGGGGTGCTATTCCGTCATTGTCATCGATACGAATCGACTGATTGACAGTTAAACCCGTCGGATTTATTTCCCAAGCTTGGACAGAGGCACGTGTGGGAGAGGCTCCACTTGGTAAAAAAATACTTTGAGTACCCCATAATTTACCATTTCTGTAAACTACGTTGTGCATTCGGGTATCCCCAGCATCAATGTATTGTGAAGCGGCAACGGTAGGTTGTGCTGCCAAGACACCGGTTGAACTCCAAGCTGAATTATTTGTTGGAAATCCAAGGGAAGTCATTGTAAGTGGATGAGTTGTACCCGTTATTTCCCACATTCTCCATGTAGCACCTGCACCATTCCAATTTTGTAATAAATAAATTTTGTTTAATGTATTATCATATGTATAGGCTGGTGTATGAGTAGCACCATTGGTTGATCCTATTGTTGCAAACAAAGTAGATTTTGTGTTGTCAATCGTGCCGCCAGCATACATGGTAGCTTTATCGAAAGCATAAATTTGAACCCCTGCAAAGGCATTGGCTGCAAGGGTAAACATGTTTCCTCCAACCACAATCCAGTCTTTATTAAAACCAATACTTGGATAATCAAACCAATTAACATTACTGGCATCTACATCAATGGTATAATAATTCCAAGTTCCAATAGGGTCATTGGTTTGTGAAACTGCTATCAAAATAAAAGAATCAGAGCCTGATTTTGAACAAATTGCAAAAATCCAACGATTATTGTAGGGGTCATAAACCATGTTTGGATCAAAAATTCCAGTTTTACCTGTCGGCGACCAAAAAGTTGATGGCGAAACTGTAGAAAGAGTAGCTCCTGTTGTACGATTGTGATAGCGATATTGAGAATTTAATACAGTAAAAACATGATTTGGACCCACAACACCTTGTACATCGGGAGGAATAGATGAAATATTATCTATCAAGGATTCAAATGTCAGGCTGGGTGAAGGAGAAGCTACACTCGGTGTTGGAATAATTGGTCCATTTGTCTCTTGTGTTCCTATAAATGGTATTAATTTAGCTCCTTCTGGCAATGGCAAATCTTGTGGATAGCCAGTTTTAGGTATTTTTTTTGATAAATCAGGAATAACAACCTCCACAGGGTTTTGGCTTTCGTAAGCTATCAAATCTGAGATTTTGGCTTGAACAGGGTTTACTTTAAAGGTTATCTCCGATGTTTTGACTTCCTGTGCTATAACGGTATTGGCAGTTAAATACACCAAATAAAGGAGAGTAACAATCCTAGCTTTCATGAATTTAATTATATTTAAAGTTTTTTGGGGAAATAAATGTAAAAAATAATTAAATAAAACTAAGCGAAATTTTATTTTTTTTATTTTTATCTCATAGACTAAAGATATGTAACTTTTAAAATCGGTTTAGAGTTTTTTTCCTTGGGAAACTGAATTACACAAAAATTAATACAAATTTAATAAAAATACAGTTTACCATTCCTGGGATTTGCTGGAACGATTCATTATTTACGTTGGATTAGAAGGAACTTTGAATTCCAGTTCTAATCCAAAGCTCCCCACCAAATAGGAATAATAAGGTAAAAAGGATTTTATCAACTTAAGCCTGATTTGACGGCCACCAATTAAGCCGGTTGCCAATGAATAAACAAGCGTAGAACCTGCTCCTTATAATTTTAGATCACCAAATCATCATACCAAGTTTTCTAAAAGAACCCTCTGGGCGTTCCCGCGGATGGGCGTTCCTGTTGAAAAGCAAAAGAATATGTTATTCGGATTGGAAATCCTCTTTATTCAGCTTCGAGATTGCCCGTCGCTACATCTTGAAGAGCTGATGCTTCAACGAATTTTTGAATTTTTTAAAATATAGTTATTGCAGGACAGTGCAGGATAGTGCGAAAATAAAATATTTCAATATTTGCTCAAAATAAGTTTCACCCTTATTTAGAACATGATTTGTTAAAGGAGTTAGAGAAAAGTTGGACCATTTACCATTCATTAATAATCAGAATTACATAATTCAAATTATCATAAAATAAATTAACTTGACCTATATTTTTTTTTAACCTATGATTATCATTTAAATATTCAAAATATAGAAATTAATGAATAAAATATTATTTTTGTTTTTTCAGACTTATTCCAGTTACCTTTTTACCAAATCAAATCTATCGGCTTTTAGTTAATTGTATTTTTATTTTTCTCATTTAACCCTGTACTGTCTATTGTATGAACCTTTACATTTACACTCATCTGCTCAGGCTAAAAGAATTGCGAGCATTGGGGGTTCTTCTATTTTTTAGCTTGTCTGCCGGGGGTATTGCCTTCGGAAACAGTACAGACAAAGCTCTGATGGATTCCTTTGCCTCTTCACCTGCTGACCTTCCGTCTCACTCTCTTGCTGACCGAATTGTGACAGGTACTATAACTGACGAAAAAGGCGAGGTCTTGCCTGGAGTTAGTGTGATTATGAAAGGACTGCAACGTGGGACCACCACTAACATTGAGGGACAATACCGTCTAAGTGTACCGGATGATATCAATGAGCTTATTTTTAGCTATGTGGGTTACCTCTCTAAAGAAGTGACAATTGGAAACAAAACAGCCGTAAACGTGGTGTTGCAAACTGACGAAAAATCGTTGGAAGAAGTTGTGGTAGTAGGTTATGGTACGCAAACTAAACGAGAACAAACAGCCGCTATTAGCACTATAGGGGGAGATGAAATTTTAAGATCCCCTGTTACCGATGCTACCAACGCGCTTATCGGTCGAGTGTCAGGTGTGTTTGCTCAGCAAATTAGTGGTCGTCCGGGACTAAGTGCCGCAAACATAAGCATTCGTGGGCGGGCTTCTACCAATTCTGCAGCCTTAATTATTGTGGATGGAGTTGAACGTCAGACTTTTGGTGATATTGACCCGAATGAGATTGAGTCGATTTCTGTACTAAAAGATGCCTCATCAACCGCTTTGTTTGGAATCAAAGGAGCCAACGGGGTTGTTATTGTAACTACTAAATCGGGTAAAAGTGGCAAGTCTAGAGTATCCTATTCGGGTAACGCGGGTCGAGTGAATTATACTCAAGTTCCTGAATTTCTGGATGCCTATCCTAGTGCAATGCTTCACAACGAGGGGGAAGAAAACCTGATCAAATATGGCCTAGTGCCAGCAAATTTTCAGAAAGTATTTACACAGCAGGATCTCCAGACCTACAAAGATGGCACGGGCGACCGGCTGCTTTATCCCAACACCAACTGGTTCAAAGCTGTAACCTTACCCAACTGGTATAGAACGCAGCACAACCTGAACTTTACGGGCGGTTCAAAAGCCATTAAGTATTTTGTATCTATGGGATATTTGTTTGAGGACGGCGGTTTTAAGAATTTCAACACCCCGTCGGGCTACAAAACCAATCCATCCTACACTCGCTACAACTTTCGATCAAATCTCGATTTCAACCTGACCCGCACTACCACCCTCAGTTTGAAGTTGGGTGGGCGATTAGAGGGTCGTTACTCTTTTCAGGCTGGAGCTAATCAGGGTGATTTTCGGCAGCGGTTCGAGAGTGGACCTGAATATTTGCTAACCCGTATGTATGCCATTCCGGCATGGATTATTCCTTTTTATCCTGAATATACAAATCCAAAAACCCCTGAAGATCAATTATTAGATAACACCCTGAACCAGATTGAGGACTTTGGACGTGCGGGTGTCAACACGTTTAATCCCTATGCCGTTATGAAACGAAATGGCTATATCGATTACCGTAACAACGCTATAGAGAGCGTGTTTGTGCTAGATCAGAAACTAGACCAAATCACCAAAGGTCTGAATTTTAAAGCTACGTTTGGTTACGATGCTTACATTGCTGGGGTACGTGGGCAAGGGGGATCCTATGCAGCATACAATGTTAACCGGAATACCAAAACCCTTGAATTGGCTCGTGGCTCGTTTGAAGACCCCCTTGGTGGGGTTACAGCTCAGAACTATGGCTATGTAAAAACCAACCTACAATTAGCCTTAAACTACACTCGTTCGTTTGGCAAACACAACGTATCGAGTGTAGCCGTAGCACAGCGAGAGTTGCGTGGTGCTGATGGGGCGGCTGCTCCATTTGCCAATGAAGGCGTGGTGTTGCGAGCTACCTATAACTATAACAGCCGCTATTTTATTGAACTCAACGGTGCCTACAATGGCTCCGAAAACTACCCTAAAGCCGAGCGATATGGTTTCTTCCCAGCCATATCGGCGGGATGGACCATTAACGAAGAAAAATTTATGAAAGGTGCCAAATGGATTGACTTTCTCAAAATTCGGGGGTCTTATGGCTTGATTGGCTTTGGCAACGTGACGAGTACTCGGTTTCTTTATTTAGATGAATACTCCAATGGGGGGGGAACACCAGGAACCAGTTCTAACTCCATTATTAATAATCGGGTTTTGTTCGGCACAGCAAGTGCCAGCGTGTCGAATCCTGTGGTATGGCATAGTCGGTCGGGCAACCCAGACGTAACATGGGAAAAATCGATCAAACGCAATTTTGGCATCGAGGCCGCCTTCCTTCGAAACAGGTTGTCGGTAACAGCCGATATTTTCGACGAAAAACGGTATGATATTTTGCTGACCCGTAACAACTCCGCGCTTGTGATCTTTGGTGAGTCGCTACCTCAGAGCAATTATGGGGAGAATTACAACGGCGGCTTTGAATTGGAGGCCAGTTTTAAGGATGCCAAAGGAAATTTCCGCTACGGCATCAGTGGACAATTTACACATGCCAAGAATCGCATTGTCAGAACCGATGAGCAAATCAACCTCCCTGAATATCAGAAGAACGCTGGTCAGCCTATCGGGCAGTTTCGAGGCTACAAAGTGCTAGGGTTTTACCAGAGTTTAGACGACATTAACACAAGCCCACCCAACCGTGTAAACGGAGCCGTGATTCCTGGAGACTTCAAATATGCTGATATTAACGACGATGGTGTCATAGACAATCAGGATCGCGTGCCAATCGGTTACGCTGATGTACCGCAGAATGTGTTTGGTATCGAGCCGAATTTTGGCTACAAAGGCTTTACGCTGACGGCGCTCTTGCAGGGTGTTACAAAAGTAAACTCGAACGTTTTTTTTGCAGGCGGTAATTATTACACGCAGATGCTAAACCGCTGGACACCAGAAAATGCGCAGAATGCCACCTGGCCCTCTATTCGTCCAAGAGGTACAGCTGCACCGAGTTACTCGACTAATGATTACCTGCTTCAAGATGCCAGTTATCTAAAACTCCGCAATGTGGAGATCAGCTATGCCGTTCCAGCTACATTTGCGAAACGATTGAAAATGGAAACGATTCGGGTATATCTGACCGGACAAAACTTGTATACTTGGACTAAATTCGTAGGTCTCGACCCTGAAAATAACCAGGGCAGTGCTGTACAAGGCTCCTTTTTTTCTGGCCCTAACAATGCCGTTCCCGTTACTCGAATATTTAATCTAGGTGCAAATATCCAATTCTAAACGATCATGAAATACATTTGCTATACATTACTAATTAGTTTACTTCTGATAGATACTTCCTGCAAGAAAGACTTTTTGCAACGTGACCCCGGTGTGGCCATCACAGAGGATAATGTGTTTACCGATCCTGTTTTAGCCACCCGTTTTGCCGATAATAGCTACAATTTTTTGATTGATGACTATGGGCGGCTGAGTACATTGCAGACGTATAAAGGTACAACTGGTCAGTTTTCTGATGAGGCTATTTTTGGCGAAACTGGTACTGGGCATGGAATTGTAACTATGAATCAAGGGCTCTTCTTAGATAATCTCTCAACGGATGTGTCGGCCACTTATACCCGTATGTATCAGGGTATTCGGAACACCAACGTAATGCTGGCCAATGTGGATAAAGTGAAATGGACAGCCGCCGAAAATGGCCCCCTCATCAAAGCACAACAGTTGTATTTGCGGGCGTTTTTCTACTTTGAACTCTTAAAACGCTATGGCGGAGTTATCTTGTTGGACAAAGCCCTTGCTCAGACTGATGACTTCGATTTACCCCGTAACACCTTCGACGAAACAGTGGCCTTTATCCTGAAAGATTTGGCGGCTGCCGAAGCTATTCTTGACAAAGAAACATGGGGGACGATCTATAATCCAACAACAGACTGGAACGCAGGTAACGGAGGACGTGCTACTGTCGGGGCGGTGAGGGCGTTGCGGTCGCGCTTACTGCTGGTAGATGCCAGTCCGCTGAACAACCCAACCGGTGATGCTACAAAATGGCAAAGGGCTGCAGATGCCGCTAAGGTAATTATCACGTCGGGTAAGTTCTCGCTGCACCCTGTGTATGGAACCCTGCTGAATCAGCCAAGCTCGCCCGAATATATTTTGATTAAAGTACGGGCTGCGCGTTCAGGTAATGGTGGTTTTTTGGGCGACTTTGTTATTCCTCCATCGTTTGGGGGTGCGCAAGGACAGCTGAACCCTACCCAAAACCACGTTGACCTTTACGAAATGGCTAACGGAAAATCCATCACCGACCCCACATCGGGCTATAAACCCCAAGACCCCTACACAGGCCGAGATCCCCGTTTTTATGCAAACATAATCTATAACGACCAAACCTGGCAAGCCCGAAAAGTGGCCATGTGGGTGAACAACGCAACAACGCCCGTTTCATTTGGCGTTGACTATCAGCCCGCTTCCAACAGCTACACCCGTACTCGTTATTACCCCAAAAAGTTGTGGCCGGAGTCAGTACGAGGGGGAACTGGAGGTGCATCCGCCATTCTCAACTACATCTTTTTTCGGTATGGCGAGGTATTGCTTAACCATGCAGAAGCACTCAACGAAGCTCAGGGACCGGTGGCTGATGTTTATGAGTCCATCAACCAGATCAGGAAGCGCGCCGGTATGCCCGACCTGCCCTTTGGCCTGACCAAATCCCAAATGAGGGAGCGAATCCATAACGAACGTGCCGTCGAACTGGCATTCGAGGAACATAGGTGGTGGGATATTCTACGATGGAAAAAAGGTGTTGAAATAATTCCCAAAA
>DAIQBE010000145.1:0-7136 GCA_036781325.1 Leadbetterella sp.
TTGAGTAGAGTCCGCCGAACGCATCAAATAGATATCAAAATTTCCATTTGCTCTATCACTCGTAAAAAGCAATGTAGAATCATTTAACCAGTTAGGTTCAAGATCTCTAAATGCATGGTTGGAAACATTAATGCTTCTAGTTTTTTCTTTGTCTGCTTCTTTAACGAATATTTCACCACGTATAGAATAGGCCAACAATTTACCATTTGGGGAAACTGAATATTCGTTAGCACCCGTACTCAGTGTTTTTTGTTCCGATGCATCCAATCTTTCGTCAGCATTGATTTGGATAGAAATCTTTTGAGCAGAACCCCCAGATGTTTTCATTGTGTAAATATTCATATCTTTTTCAAAAACTAGGGAAGTTCCATCAGCCGATACTCCAAATGCACGAATAGATTCATCTTTATAATTGGTAAGCTTTTCTGGCTTTCCTAAGCTTTTACCATTGCCATCAATTTTTAAGCGATAGATATTATAAGATCCATCAACGCTACTTAAAAAATAAATAGAATTATTGCCACCCCATTGAGGAAAAACATCGTTAGTCTCAAAGCCCGGGAGTTTGTTGAATGATTTGTTTTTGATGTCATAAAGCCATAAATCACGATTTGAGCTACCTGTGTATTCTTGTCTTGCTACCGGGTTTAAATCTCCCCGAACAAATACTAAGAAACGCCCATCAGGAGACAGTACTGGGTCGTGTCCAACCGCATCTAAAAATCTTGATTCTGTGCCACCGTTTGGAGAGATGCTATACACTTCGCTTGGACGTTCTAATTGGCGAAATTCCCGGTTTGTTGAAAATAAAATTTTGTCTTTAACCGTCCAGCTTGCAATATTATCAGCTCCTGAATGATAGGTCAGTCGATTTGGCAAACCACCTTCTGTTGGCATTACAAACAAGTCATTATTGCCGAATCTGCCTCCAGAAAAAGCAATTTGATTGCCATCGGGACTAAAAGTTGGATTGGATTCATACGCTTCATGTATAGTTAGTCGTACAGCTTTACCGCCAGAACTTGGGACTGTCCAAATGTCTCCTTGAAACGAAAATGCAATCAAGGAACCGTCTTTATTGATGGCAGGCTGACGAAGTAATAATGAATTTTGAGCGTGTGATTTAAGACAAAAAATTAGGGACAGAAATCCCAAAAAGAATAATTTTTTCATTAGATAAGGTTTGTCGATTAATGAGATAAAAATACAGTAACAAAGATAAACTTTTTAGACGATTTTATTACCTAATGTAGGACTTTAATTTTGATGTTTAAATATTCGAGGCTTTTATTTTAAGCTCCTATTTTTTAGTCAACTACAGGAGTAATCTCAATAATTTTATCGGAAGGATTTAGATTGTTGGTACAAAAATACACCTTGCCCGAAGGAGAAATAGCAATATCTCGTAAACGGCCGTACTGATTCGCAAAGTATTGAGTAGGTTGGCCAACTATCGAATTCCCATCTTGGCTTAATTTGAAAGTGTAAAATGTTTGATTTTTTAATGAAACCATCAATAAATGGTCTTTCCACCGGGGATAATTGTCACTGGAATAATAATCTAAACCACAAAAAGCCCAGGTTACATTTCCGGAAGAAAAAATAGGTTGAATAGTGTTATTAGCATTACAAAATGTTATTTCTGCTGGTGTATCACAGGGCCCTACTACATTTGGATATCCATAATTTCCCGACTTTTCAATCAAATTTATCTCATCTTCCGTATTGTCGCCATGGGAGCTCACATAAAGCTTTTGATTATATAAAACCATTCCTTGCGGGTTTCTGTGGCCTTTGCTCCAAATAGCTCCTAGGGGTGTTTGCACGGGGTTGGGATTATCGGCTGGGATAGTACCATCTAAATTAATCCGTAATATTTTTCCATTTACCGAGTTGTCATTTTGTGGGTTGGAAGTATTTGCGGCGTCTCCGGTTGTGATAAATAATTTTAAATCAGGTGAAATAACCAATCTGCTGCCATTATGATTAACCCAACCTAATATATTGTCAACTAGAATTAATGGGCTATTTAGGGTTCCACTAGCATAAGTATATCTTACTACTTTTTCTAATACTCCTGAAGGTGGAGTACCATAGTTATACACCACGTAAACGTAAGGATTGTTTGAAAAATCTGGATGTAAAACCATACCCAAAAGCCCCCCCTCTCCGTAGTTTACTACATCAGGAATTGTTATTAATTCGAATTTTTGACCAGTTTCCGGATTTACCCTACTTATTTTTCCTATTTTCTCCGTTAGCCAAATAAAATTATCGGGCCCCCACAGAATTTCCCAAGGCATGCTCAAATTGGAGTTTATCACTTCTCTGGTTTGCAGTTCGTCACATTTACCGGGGAAAGCCTTAAAAACGCTGCCACTTTTAGATTGAAAGCCAGGCTCCAAGTTAACAGCATTGTTGGCTTTAAGCTGAACACTGGCGTCAGGTTCAATTATTGAATTTGCGGCTATTGTGTTACTTGAGTAAATTCGTTGACCTGAATTTCCAATTGGAGAAGAGACGGATACATTAGAACCACAAGGAGAGTTGATTAAACCCACTTGAATTAAAACACTATTGGAAGCTTCACTAGTTTGATTTCCGATTTTGCATTTTGCAAATATAGTAGTGCTTTGTTTTGGGGAAATTGAAATACTATTTCCAGTTTGACCTGTCGACCATTCTATAGTTCCAACACAAGCAGAAGCACTTAGAGTTACGCTATTTCCAAAATCTATATAAGCACTATTTGGGCTAACAAGTGGTGGGGTTTGAGAAAAAGCAAAGAAAGTAGGAAACAAGAAAAGGGTAAAAATTTTATTCATATAAAATGCCTTTTGATATGGGATATACGATTTTTTTAAATAAAAAGTCTTTAAATTGTGTGTTTATTTATTTGGATATGTTATTTTATTTAAAATTATGAAAACAAAATTTCTATTTTTTCTATTTTGTTGCCAAGTTGTTTCTGGTCAATCATTTACTGCTGAAATCGGAGATGTATTTTTGGGTAGTGAAAAAAATGCTTTTTTTGGCGGTATAACAGTATTAACTGGGACATTAAAAAAGAACGAAAAAATTGAAATTTATGCTGAAACTGGAAGGAAATTTACAGCAAAAATTACCAAACTCGAAGCAGATGATGTAAAAGATGTAAACTTTGTGAAGGCGGGTCAAAAATATGTGATGGCTGATTTTATAACAGAAGAAGATGCATTATCTGGTAAGGATTATCTTCGAAAAGGGTATAAGGTATTTCCACAAGGGTTTAAAGTTGATGCTAAAAATAATGCAAATTCAAATTCTTCTAAAAGGGCAAATTTCACCACCTTATTAGATGATAAGCCATGGAAGTATTATATAGATTTTAAAGGAGCTTCTTTTTTTTCAAAAGGTGCTAAAGACATCCTAGAAATGCCTTTTATTCAATTAGCTTTTGTGCCCATTCACCCAACAGACAATAGGCATTTAGTAATTAGACTAATTAATGCCAAGGCTGGTACTGGAATTTACAATTTGTCTAAAAATACGGAGGTACTCTTTGCAGGGGCAGAGTCGGGTAAAGATACAGACTCTAAAATCTTTGGAAAAAGCAAAACCGCCAATAGTGAAGTTCCCTTTTCTATAGAAATTACAGAATGGAAAAAATTGGGGAATAGGGCCATAATTTCAGGAAAAATTTCCGGAATATTAAGGGAAACTATAGCATTTGGCAAAAAACAGGAGCTTGAATTTAAGAACGGAGTTTTTGAGAATGTTGAAGTGGAGATTTTTTAAAGCATAAAAAATTGGAATATGTGTCATTTCTAATTTATATTTTTTATTCCAAAGCAGAGCAACAATGAATTTCAAGTATTTTTGGCTAATTTGAAGCCTAAAAGCTATTTTTCTCGTATGATATAGCATATCATACAGTATTTTGAAAATTACATTAATTTGTGTCTATGAAATTGATTTTTTTAATATTATTTTATCTCCTCTCCAATTCAATTTTGGCACAAACTGTCAGTCCTCCTCATTTGGATGAGGCAGAAAATCTATTTCAACACGAAAAAAAATTTAGGATTTGGCTTGATTCTAATTCTTCTTCCGCCAAAAACTGGAAATGGATGGCTAGGTATGAGTATGAGCTGCTAAAAAGGGTAGATAACAAGGGAGGATTGCCTACGAATGAAAACATTTTACCGGTTTCTTTTGAAATTGAAGGCTTAAAAAGTCAATCTAAAAATGCAAGGGCAATACTACCCGAGTGGACTCCTGCTGGTCCCTATGGAAGTTCTTCTTTATTTGGAATCGGAAGAGTAAATTGTATTGCGTTTCACCCCAAGGACAGCTTAACTTTTTATTTAGGTTTTGGTCAGGGAGGTATCTGGAAAACAACAAATGGGGGACAATCTTACCTCCCCATTGGTGATAATTTGCCGATTTTAAGAATAAGCGGAATCACTTTAGACCCCACAAATCCGGAAATCATTTACATTTCTGTTTCTGATTTTGCCTACATCGGCTATGATTTATATACGGCGGATAGAAAACGAAATACCTATTACGGCATTGGAGTTTGGAAAAGTGTGGATGGTGGAAAAAATTGGAAGCAAACAGGTCTGAAAAATAAACTAGATGAAGGCATAAATTCAATTACTCGATCTATCTGGGTGAACCCAATGAACTCCAGAGAGGTGGTGGTGGTAGGTACAAAAGGCGTTTTTAAATCTTTTGATGGCGGAGACTCTTGGTCACTAAAAGTTTTAGATAAAATGTGCTCTGCTTTGGTACAGCATCCCACCAATTCAAATATTTTGTTTGCAAGTGGCGTAAAAGTAGGCACTATCAATGTTGGAGAGGCTGGGCTGTGGAAATCTAGCGATGCAGGAAACACTTGGAAAATATTGCCCACAGGTATGGTTTCTTCTCAAATCCAAAGGATTGAAGTGGCGATTTCAAGAAGCAATCCTAATATTATGTACGCTGTTACTTGCAACAATTCCAATGGGTTTGAAGGTTTTTATATAAGTCAAAACAACGGGGAAGATTGGACAAAATCACCATTTAAAGGAAATCTTTTGAGTACTTCTTACACTGCCACAGGTGGGCAGGGCTTTTATGATTTATGTATTTTGGTGCATCCACAAAATCCACAAACCGTTTATGTAGGAGGTTTAATATTGAATGAAACGACCGATGGAGGTACTACTTGGAAACAAGCCACCAGTTATTCAAGTATTCATCCCGATCAGCACGCATTAGATTATAATCCCATTAACAAAACCATTTATGTTTGTAATGACGGGGGAGTATATTCTACCAAAAAAATTATTGCTTCCACTCAGCAAAATCTTTCTTGGACTTTTATTTCAAGTGGAATAAATGCTACCTCATGCTATAGAATTGGCCTTTCTCTAAATGGGGAAGATATCATAACAGGTGCTCAAGACAACAATAGTTTTCTTTCGATTGGTAAAAGGCCCTGGACTAGCGAGTTTAGTGGTGACGGAATGGAGTGTGCCCTTTTTGATAACTACATTTATGGCTCATCGCAATATGGAAGTATCTATTTTATGGACCCATTAAATAGAAAAAGGACTTCCGGCACCATTTTCCCTCCTAATTTTGGAATGGATGTGGGGGAGTGGACTACTCCTTTTGTGATAAATAAAATAAGCAAAGAAGTAATAATTGCAGGAGGAAACATTCATAAAGTTCCTCTAGGAGAAGTATCAAATTCCTTAAAAACCATTTCAAGTTTTAATCCAATTGCAAATGCACCCTATCCAGAAGTTGCCTCTGCTTTAGCTGTTCCTGAATCTAACTCAAAAACCATTTATGTTGCTAAAAGACACTCTCCTTTAAACAAACGAGCAGCACAGCTACTGAGAACAACTGACAATGGAGTTAGCTGGAGAGATATTACGACAAATATCTATAAAGAAAGTTATGTTACCTATTTAACCGTAGATGACCAAAAGCCAGAAAGGGTTTGGGCCACTTTAAGCAATTTTGTTGCAGGTGAAAAGGTATATTTCTCTGAAAATGGTGGAGAAAGTTGGAAAAATATAAGTTACAATTTGCCAAATTTGCCAGCAAATTGCATCGTTTACCAAGCTTCTGATTTCAAAGTTTTATATGTAGCAATGGACATCGGCGTTTTTTATTTAAAAGAAGGAACTACCACTTGGCGGCCTCTAATGGGTAATCTCCCTAATGTAATCGTGCATGAATTAGAGATAAATCAAACTACAAAAAAACTTTTCGCTGCCACTTTTGGTAGAGGAATATGGTCTATTGATTTGTTAAATGAAGATCTAGTTTTGTCAAAAGATTTTTATGCTATGAATATTAGTCTTTTCCCCAATCCAAATTCGGGAGTCTTTACCTTAAAAAGTGATTTTGATAACATTGAAAGAATTCAAGTGGTAGATATACTTGGTAGAACTCTTATAGACCAAAAATTGAACCTAAAAGAATTATTTTATGAGAAAGAATTCCACATTTTAAATGGTAGGTCTGGCTTATACTTTGTTAACTTAATTTCCGGAAAGTTATGTAAAACTATTAAAATGGTGGTGGAGTAGTGCAGAAAAGTATATGGTGGTTTCTGTAATTCTTCCAATCTTAAAGTTTATTTTCAGTGATTTTTTTTAGCCTTTCTTCATAAATGAGCGAAGAAAATCCTTGTTTTTTAGAGTTTTGTATTGCCAAAATCTCAGTTTGTATAGCTTCTTCTTTTTGGCCTAGTTTGAATAATAAGCACGCATAAGTATCTAAAAAAGCAGGATTATTTTTTAAATTCTCATTGGGACTAAGGGCGTCATGTATTTCTAAAGATCTTTTTGACCATTTTAGGGCCTTCGCTATTTTTTCTAGATCTTTACTAAACAAGAATGTTCCAAAGGCGGCATTATTTAAATCGGTCGCAAATTTTTGATAAAAGGAAGAAAAACTAATCTGCTTCTTTTTTTCATTCTCAAAATTGGTTGTTTGTCTTTCAAAAAATGCATTTCTTTCAAATTTTGCTTTCTTTATCAATGTGTCTACGGGTATTCTCATTAGCGAATTATCACAATAATTTGCTGCTTGCATATTGAAATTTATAGTGTCTTTTGTCTTATAGTAAAAATTCAGTATATAAGAACCTC
>DAIQBE010000146.1:0-6990 GCA_036781325.1 Leadbetterella sp.
AGAATTGCTAATAAGAATCAATTTTTCCAAATTAAATCAGAGGGTGTTATACAAATTCCGAGTATAAAACTTAGTGATTTTGTAATTTCAGAAGATAAAGAATTTGAAGTTTGGAAAGAGACAAACACGTTTGAACAAAAGCAAAAAGGGTACTTTGGCGTTTATGTAAGAGTTCATCTTGGTAATATTTCTTCTTCTAAATCTAGAGGGCTTATAGAATCTTTAAGTGGCTATGTAGATGACGATGTGAGAGTTACAATAAACCAAGGATTAATGTTTAGATTTGTTCCTGCTCAAAATTTAGCCTATGTTTTCAATGCATTAAAAGAAAATGGATTGGCACAACCGGGTTCAAATAGTGTTGCAAACATTACTGCTTGCCCAGGAACAGATACTTGTAATTTGGCGATTTCTGATAGTACCAATATTACAACCGAATTTGAAAAAGTAATAAATGAAGAATATACCGATCTGGTAAAGAATGATGATATTAAAATAAAGATTTCTGGCTGTATGAACTCTTGTGGACAGCATGGAATGGCTCAAATAGGGTTTCATGGGAGTTCTTTAAAAGCCAATGACAAGCGAGTATTACCAGCATTGCAAGTATTGCTTGGTGGAGGGTCTTTAGGAGATGGATATGGAAGAGCGGCAGAAAAAATAATTAAAGTTCCTTCTAAAAAAGGACCAGAAGTTTTACGTTTTATTTTCGATGATTTTCAAGAAAATAGAATTGAATCAGAATATTTTAATGATTACTTCGATAGAAAAGGAAAAATTTATTTTTATGATTTATTAAAACCCTTGGCAAGATTAGAAGAACTTAAAGATTCAGATTTTGTGGATTGGGGCCAAGAGATTGCTTTTGAAACTGCAATTGGTGTGGGAGAGTGTGCTGGAGTTATGATAGATTTGATAGGAACATTGTTTTTAGAAGCCAACGAAAAAATATCAAATGCAAAAGATGCTTTTGGACAAGAACTATGGGCTGACGCTATTTATCATGCATATTCAGCTCAAATAAATGCCGCTAAAGCTTTATTGTTGGATATTGAGGTAAATTGTAGCACCCAAGCAAAAGTTATTAAAGAGTATTCTGATCATTTTGAAAATGACTTTGAGGCCAAGGTTTTGCAAATAAATAAAAATGCACCTTCAAAAGAATTTGCTTTTAAATATATAGCTCAATCAGAAGAATTTTGTCTTATTGCACCTAATAAAAGAGAATTTAGTAAAGCATAATTTTTAATGGAAACAACAAACTACAGAAAAAAACCAAAGCTTACACTAGTTGGGGCTGGGCCTGGAGATCCTGAGCTCCTTACTTTAAAAGCAGTTCATGTTTTAAGAGAAGCCGATGTAGTATTGTATGATGCCCTAGCAAATATTCAGATTTTAGACTATTGTCATCCTTATTGTGAAAAAATTTATGTTGGTAAACGTGGTCATGAAAAGGGGATAATTCAAGAAAGCATCAATCAATTAATAGTTGAAAAGGCTTTTGAAAAAGGTCACATTGTTCGCCTTAAAGGTGGAGATCCATTTGTTTTTGGTAGAGGAATCGAAGAGGCAGAATTTGCACACGAAAGAGGGATTGAAGTTGATTATGTACCCGGTATTTCTTCCGTTTTTTCAGGGGGTAATCATTTTATACCATTAACCGACCGAAGGCAATCGGATGGTTTTTGGGTTATTACAGGCCATAAATCTGATAAATCATTTAGTTCTGATTTAGAATTGGCTGTTAAATCCAATTCAACTTTGGTTTTACTAATGGCAATGTCAAAATTACAATTTATTTCTAATGTTTTTTGTAAAAATGATAAAGGGAATGAAGATTTTTGTATAATTCAAAATGCAAACACTCCAAAGGAAAGAAAACTCTTTGGTAAAATAAAAAATATTAATTCTATTGCAAAAGAAGAGAACTTTACTAATCCTGCAATAATTATAATTGGGAAAGTAGTAAATTATTCCGCTAAATTTAATAAAATTATTAAGCAAGAGGACATATTAGTATATAATAAAAAATGACCTTGATGAAATATCAAGGTCAGTGTGGATTTAGTATATTTAATTAATGTGGACTTACAAATTTAGTGATTACATTTTTTCAATTTTATTAAATTTATTATTCGGTAAATAATTTTTAAAATATTAGTTATAAGTATCTTTAAATTAGTAAGTTGTAATTTATTTTTTCAAATTTTTATTAATAAAAAAATAATATAGAATGATAGAATTATTAAATTCATTAGATTTAGTTTCATCATTAAAATTAGTGGCAGAAAAATATCCTGGAAAGGTGGTGTTTTCTAGTTCTTTTGGACAAGAAGATCAAGTAATACTTGATGCAATTTGGAAGAATGAAATTGATATTGAAATTTTTACTTTGGATACTGGAAGACTTTTTCAAGAAACATATGAATTAATGGATAAAACTAAAAATAGGTATAAAAAGACATTCCAAACTTATTTTCCAAATTCTGAAAAAGTTGAGAATTTTGTTAAAGAAAAGGGATTTAATAGTTTTTATGATTCTGTCGAAAATAGAAAAGAATGTTGCGGAATTAGAAAAATACAATCCTTAAAAAGAGCTTTGTATAATGCTAGTGTTTGGGTTACAGGATTAAGAGCTGAACAATCTGAAAATAGGGAAATTATGCCTATTTGGGAATTTGATGAGGTTAATCAAATATATAAGTTCAACCCTATTTTGAATTGGAAACTAAAGAATGTGGAAGAATATCTTGAGTTAAATAATGTTCCCCAAAATACTCTTCACAAAAAAGGTTTCGTAAGTATAGGTTGTCAGCCATGTACAAGAGCAATTGGTTCTGGAGAGCATCCTCGGGCAGGCCGATGGTGGTGGGAAGAATCCCAAAAAGAGTGTGGACTTCATTCAGTTACAAAATAAATATTGAAAATGTCATATAGAAATAGTTTAAATATTAATAAGCACTTTCCTCGGCAGTTAGAAGATGAGGCAATTTATATTTTAAGAGAAGTTGCAGCCCAATTTGAACGTCCGGCTATATTGTTTTCGGGTGGAAAAGATTCTATTACTTTAGTTAGATTAGCTCAAAAAGCTTTTTACCCTGGCCGAATTCCATTTCCTTTAGTTCATGTAGATACAGGACATAATTTTCCAGAAACTATAGAATTTAGGGATAAATTAGTGAAGAAATTAGGAGTGGAATTGATTGTTAGAAATGTAGTTGATTCCATAAATGCTGGAAAAGTAAAGGAAGAGACTGGCAAATATGCAAGTAGAAATGCTTTGCAAACTGTTACTTTGTTAGATACTATTGAAGAGTTTAAATTTGATGCTTGCATAGGAGGAGCTAGAAGAGACGAGGAAAAGGCGAGAGCTAAAGAAAGAATTTTTTCTGTAAGAAACGATTTTGGTGAATGGGATTCCAAAAAACAGAGACCTGAGCTATTTGATATGCTTAATGGAAAAATCGAATTAGGTGAAAATGTAAGAGTTTTTCCAATTTCTAATTGGACTGAATTAGATGTCTGGAATTACATTAAAGCTGAAAATATGGAGATTCCTTCCATTTATTTTGCTCATGAAAGAGAGGTTTTTGATAGAGATGGAATGATTTGGTCTAATTCAGATTTTATTAATAAATCAGTAGATGAAATACCATACAAAACAATTGTTAGATTTAGAACAGTTGGAGACATGACTTGTACTGCTGCAGTTTCATCTGATGCTGATAATATAGATACGATTATTGAAGAAATTTTAGAAGCTGAAATTTCTGAGCGTGGGGCTAGAATAGACGACAAAAGGTCAGAGGCTGCCATGGAAAAAAGAAAACAACAAGGGTATTTTTAAGTTTAAAATTATTATTTCAAGATTTTTTTTGGTTTTACCAAAAAGTTAACCTTTTAGATTTATGGATATTTTAAGAATAGCAACGGCAGGCTCTGTAGATGATGGAAAAAGTACTTTAATTGGAAGGTTATTGTTTGAAACTCAATCTATTACTAAAGATAAAATTGAAGCACTAAAAGCGGCTTCACAGAGAAAAGGTCTTGACTTTGTAGATTTGTCACTACTTACCGATGGTTTAATAGCCGAAAGAGAGCAAGGAATAACAATTGATGTTGCTCATATTTATTTTAATACTCCAAATAGAAAGTATATTATTGCCGATACTCCTGGACATTTAGAGTATACCAGAAATATGGTTACGGGTGCTTCTAATGCATCTGTTTCTATAATTTTAATTGATTCAAGAAATGGTGTAAGTGAACAAACAAAAAGACATTTTTATATTTCTTCATTATTAGAAATTAAAAATGTGATAGTTGCCATTAATAAAATGGATTTGGTAAATTATGATTTGAACCGTTTTGAAGAAATTAAAAAAGATTTCTTGTCCATTTCTTCAAAAGTTCAGAAACCTAATCAGAACGTTAGTTTTATCCCAATTTCATCACTTTTTGGGGAAAATATCGTAGATAAATCAGAGAAAATGGATTGGTACCAGGGAAAATCTTTACTTCAAATATTAGAGAAAGTTAGCATTGTTGATGACAAGATTCAAAGTTTACCATTTAGACTTTCTGTTCAAATGGTAATAAGACCTAAGTCTGATGAGTTTCATGACTTTAGGGGTTATGCAGGTAAAATTGCTTCAGGAAGTATAAAGAAAGGAGACCTCGTAGCTGCACTTCCTAGTCAACACATAAGTAAAGTTAAACAGATTCTGAAGGATAAAGAAGAGCTTGAAGAGGCATTTCAAAATGAGTCCGTAGTTCTAACTCTAGAAGACAATATAGATATTAGTCGTGGTAACATGTTGGTGAAAATAGGGGAGCAGC
This sequence comes from Leadbetterella sp., assembly GCA_036781325.1. Classification (GTDB taxonomy): domain Bacteria; phylum Bacteroidota; class Bacteroidia; order Cytophagales; family Spirosomataceae; genus Leadbetterella. Next base: position 4,840 of record DAIQBE010000146.1, read on the forward strand.
CTAATAATCTAAAGGCTCTTACAGCCAGAGTTTGTTGGATGGATGTAGAACCATTAACTTCTGGAAAAACTTATTTAATACAACACGGAGTAAATCTGCAAAAAGCTAAAATAGTATCAATAAATAGTATCTTAGAAATAGAAAGTTTTGAAGAATATACAAATGTGGCTGAGCTAAAATTAAATCAAATTGGATATGTGGCATTTAAGTTAGCTGGATATGTTTTTGCAGATAGTTTTGAAACTAACCCAAGTAATGGAGCCTTCATAATTATTGATGAATTTAGCAATAATACCGTTGGAGTTGGTTTTGTTATTTAATCAAATATAAAAGATATTGACGAGTATTTTGAATAGAAAAGAGGAATGAAGCACAAGATGCTTCATTTTTTTTGCCTCAAATTGTATAATTTCAATACAATTTATTAATTAAATTACAAGTTTTAAGTAGGAAGAGAAAATTTGGCAAAATGTATTATTCACCCATTTAATTATTATTAAATTGCATAGCTACTTTAATAATATACTTAAAAAACAGTCAAATTGTTACTTTTTAAATTTAAAAAAGAATAGTTTTTTAAGATTTAGATGTAGTCTTAAGAGGAGTGCAAAACAAAATATTTAAAATAGAAATGACTGCAAAAGATCAAAATCAAGGTCTTTACCTACCAGAATTTGAACATGATGCCTGCGGTATTGGCTTTAAAGCCCATTTGAAGGGTAGAAAATCACACCAGATAGTGGAAGATGCCATCACAATGCTGGAAAGGATGGATCACAGAGGTGCATGTGGTTGCGACCCAAATACGGGTGATGGAGCTGGAATTTTGCTTCAGATTCCTCATGAATTTCTTTTTGAAGAATGTCTAAATCTCAATATAAATTTACCCCCATTAGGTAATTATGGATTGGGAATGATTTTTTTTCCTGCTGATGCTAGAGAGAGAGAAGAATGCAAAGAAATTTTAAATAGAAAAATAGCTATTTTAGGTTTTAGTTTATTAGGGTACCGGAAAGTTCCTACTCAAAATGAAACTTTAGGTGAAGGGTCTTCTTCTGTAGAGCCATGGGTGGAGCAAGTTTTTATTCAAAAGACTGATGCAATTCAAGATAATAATTCATTTGAAAGAAAGCTGTATGTGTTAAGGCAGTATGCTACTAAAATAATTAAAGAATCTGTAACAGGTGCAGAAGAACATTTTTATTTTTCATCTCTTTCCTCTAATACAGTTTCATACAAAGGGCAGTTGACCACTGAACAACTTAAATATTATTTTCCAGATCTCCGCAACAGAAACGTAGTTTCTGCTTTTGCCATTGTTCACTCCAGATTCTCCACAAACACATTCCCTTCTTGGAAACTTGCCCAGCCTTTCAGATATATAGCTCATAATGGAGAAATAAATACTGTAAAAGGAAATGTAAATTGGATTAGAGCCGCAGAATCTACTTTTTATTCAGAGTTTTTTACTGAAAAAGAAATGAAAATGATTTTGCCAATTTGTGACAAAGGCAATTCTGATTCTGCTCAATTAGATAATGCCATTGAGCTGCTTTATTTATCAGGAAGGTCATTGCCACATGTTATGATGATGTTGATTCCAGAGGCATGGGATGGAAATGAACTTATGGATGAAAATAGGAAAGCATTTTATGAATACCATTCTAGTATAATGGAGCCTTGGGATGGCCCGGCTTCAATTTCTTTTACTGATGGGAAAATAGTAGGTGCAACTTTAGACAGAAACGGTTTAAGGCCCTCCAGATATTGGGTTTTAAACGATGATACTGTGATTATGGCATCTGAGGCGGGGGTATTAGATGTTGATCAGTCCAAAGTAGTTTATAAAGGTAGGCTTCAGCCTGGAAAAATGTTTGTGGTTGACATGGAGCAGGGAAGGATAATTCCTGATGAAGAATTAAAGGCTGAAATTTGTGCTAGAAAACCTTATCAACAATGGTTGGATGAGCATAAAATTAAAATTGCCGAATTGCCTGAATCCATTCGACCTTACACCAAATATGATGAAAAATCGCTACTAAAAAGGCAAATAACAAATGGTTTTACAAGCGAAGATTTAAGAATGATTTTGGCACCTATGGCTACTCAAGGATCAGAAGCTATTGGTTCTATGGGGATTGATTCTCCATT
>DAIQBE010000147.1:0-6982 GCA_036781325.1 Leadbetterella sp.
AAGGTCAACCTCAAACCGAGCGTTTGGTTTATATGCATTTAAATAAATTGGCTGAAACAAAAATTACTACAAACAAACCATTTTATGCACCAAAAGAAAAAGTTACCATGGAGATACTCGCCACAAATCCAGATGGAAAACCATTAGAAGGTGAATTTTCTTTATCAGTGGTAGATGCATTTCAAATTGAAAATCAAGCAAACGAAGGCACAATTATAAGCTATCTTACGCTTAGCTCAGAAGTAAATGGACGAATAGAACAACCGGGGTATTATTTCGACAAAACCAATACGAGTGCTCCTATTCAATTAGACATTTTGATGCTAACCCAAGGCTGGAGACGATTTAAATGGGAAAGTGTCGTAAATAATGTGGAGGTGAAAACACCATTCCTGTTTGAAAGAGGCCTAGGTATTTCAGGCGAAGTAAGGACTTTCTCTGGAAAAAAAATTGAAAAACCTTTCGATCTATCTTTAGTAATAAATGATGATGCTAACGATGGCGGTTTTATGATGGGTGCTACAGACGAAAAAGGAAGATTTGAATTTATTGGCCTAAACTATTCCGAAAATGCAGAAATAGTGATTCAGATAATGACAGATAAAAACAAAAAAAACACTTCTTTTTTGATTGATTCTTTGGGCTCTCCTAAAATTTTTGAAAACAAAATACCATATAGCCCAGCAATAGCTAAATCTGATGAATTTGAAAAATATCTTAAAAGAGCAAAAGATGCACAAAAAATAAGAAAAGATCAATTGGCTTTAGAGCAATCGCTTAATGAAATAGTAATCAAAGGCAAAAAAACAGATATGGTAAGAAACGCCAAGGTATTGTATCGAAAAGAAGAAGCAACTACTTTATCTATAGCAGATGATACCCGTTTTCAAGGATATTCTGATATCTTTCAAGTTATTAAGGGACGTATTCCAGGTGTAACTATTTCAGGTAGCCCAACCAACCCATCTGTGGTTATTAGAGGAATTTCATCTATATCATTAAGTTCAGAACCTATGTACTTGATAGATGGAGCCCCAGTAGATAAAACACAGATGTTAAATATGATGGTAACCGAAGTAGATGAAATAGACGTTTTGAAAGGCCCTTCGGCAGCATCTTTATATGGGGATAATGCCAGAAACGGTGTAATTTCAATACTTACAAAAGCTGGTAGTGGGAAATATGGTTCCCTAAGTGAGGTGGATGGCTTAAAAGTGATTAAAAAGTTGGGCTATCAAAAAGCAAAAGAGTTTTACCATCCCAAATACGAAGATGACAGTCAAAGTAGCCAGCCAGACTATAGAACCACCGTGTATTGGAACCCGAGTATTAAAACCGATAAAGAAGGCAAAGCATCTGTTACTTTTTACACAACAGACGCTTCTACTTTACTACGAGTTCAGCTTGAAGGTCTTTCCTATGAGGGCGTACCCGCAGTAGGAAAAACACAATTTGAGGTAAGATGATAAGTAGAACTAGCTCAGTGGATAAGATCTCATTGGATAAAAATAGGTTTCAATTGTAAAAAAACTTTCTAAATACCATTACCTAAAATAAAGGGAAAAAGATTTATCTTTGCTATTAAACCTAAGTATTCCCTTATAATATGCTATACTCATTATTTTTATACCTAGACCAAGTATTTGACTTTCCCGGAGCGGGAGTCTTCCGATATATCTCTTTTCGAGCAGCTGCTTCTACCATACTGTCTTTGATGATAGCTGCCATTTATGGAAAGCGTATCATAAAAAAATTGCAGAATTTACAAATTGGCGAAACGGTTAGAGATCTGGGTTTGCAAGGTCAATCTGAGAAAAAAGGTACACCAACTATGGGGGGCTTTATAATTTTAGCATCCTTGTTAGTACCTGTTTTTCTATTCGCTAGACTAGATAATGTTTACATAGTTTTGCTAATTATTGCCACAATTTGGACCACAATGATTGGTTTTGCTGATGACTACATAAAAGTATTCAAAAAAGACAAGGAAGGCCTAAAAGGAACTTTTAAAATTATTGGACAAGTGGGTTTAGGTTTAATAGTTGGCCTCACTTTGTACTATAATGAACATGTTAAAATCCGAATATTTAGTGACGGCAACTTTATTGATGTGCACTCTTTAAGCACAACGGTTCCTTTTATTAAAAATAACGTATTAGATTATTCCGTACTTTCTAATTTTTTGCCTGAAAGTTTAGCTTGGCTACCGTATGTTTTTGTTTGTATTTTTATCATTACTGCAGTGTCAAATGCTGCAAATATTACAGATGGAATTGATGGATTAGCTGCTGGAACTTCCGCAATAATTGGACTAACTTTGGCAATTTTTGCTTATTTGTCGGGTAATAAAGTTTTTGCAGAATACTTAAATATTATGCTAATACCCAACTCAGGAGAGGTAGTTATTTTTTGTGCCGCTTTTTTAGGGGCTTGTATCGGTTTTTTATGGTATAATGCTTACCCGGCATCTGTATTTATGGGTGACACAGGAAGCTTAATGCTAGGTAGTGTTATTGCTACTTTGGCATTGATTTTAAGAAAAGAATTAATGATTCCTCTTATGTGTGGAATTTTCCTAGCTGAAAACATCTCCGTAATTCTGCAAGTATCTTACTTTAAATACCAAAAAAGAAAAAATGGCTTAGAATATGCTAAAAGCCATCGTTTATTTTTAATGTCGCCATTACATCATCATTATCAAAAAAAGGGGTATCATGAATCAAAAATTGTTACTAGGTTTTGGATTGTTGCCATTGTTTTAGCTTTAGTAAGTATCGTAACTTTGAAATTAAGATAATAGAAAACCCTATTAAACTATTTGAAAAATAGCCTCTATAAAATTAAAATATGAAATTTTTATTTCTTTTCATTTTCGCCTTTACTTATAATTCTTTCTGTCAAAAACGGCCCTTAAGTCACGGTGATTACGATAGCTGGAATTCAATCTCCGAAACAAAAATAAGTAACAATGGGTATTGGGTGATTTATAGTCTTTTACCACAAGACGGTGACAGCAAAATGGTATTTTATCCATTATTGGGTAATGCTATTGATACTGTTTCTCGGGCTTCTGATTTAAAACTGAGTCCGGATTCAGAATGGGCAGTATTTAAAATTTCCCCATCAAAAGCCCAAATGAAAAAAGCAAATTTGGCAAAAAAGAAAAAAGAGGACTTACCTAAAGATTCTTTGGGTATTTACCATATTAATAAACATGAATTAGAAAAAATATCAAATGTAAAGTCTTTTGTTTTCCCAGAAAATACAAACGCATATTTATCTATTCTGTTAAACCCTGAAAAAGAACTAAAGAAAGACACGAGCATACTGGCAAAAAAAAAGAAACGTAAAGTAGAATCAGAAGAAAATGGGAGCAAACTGTTGCTTTATAATTATTTAACAAAACAACAAAGAACCTTTCCTTTTGTAAATCAATACCAAATGGATAAGGCTGGGAAAACACTAGTATTCTCGACTTCAGGAAATGACTCTACATTTCTAAGTGGTATTTATGCTTTTGACATAAGTAGCGGTAATATCAAAAATATTTTACCCTTAAAAGGAATTTTTAAATCTATCCAAGTATCTGATGACGGCACCCAATGGGCCATTGTTTTAGATCCTGATACTACTAAAAAAGCATTGGCAAAAAATCATCAGTTGTGGTATTGGAAAACAGACATGCCTAGTGCTGAACTTGTGGCCGATTCAACAAAAACACCCAATGCTTTAAAATGGAAGGTTAGTGGTGACTATGAGCCCAAATTTTCAAAAGATGGCACCAAACTGTTTTTTGGCACTTATCCACAACCTTTATTAAAAGACACCACTCGCTTAGAGGACGAAATAGTAAACGTAGATGTTTGGAATTGGCAAGATAAAAAATTGATGCCCCAACAATTAGCTAATTTAAAAAACGATTTAAAAAAGAGCTTTTTAGCCTTTTTTTCTACTTCCAATAAAAGAATTGTGCAGTTAGCTTCTCAAGAAATACCTCAAGTAGTACTAAGTAAAGACGCCAACGAAGACGTGGTTTTGGGTGTTTCTGACGAAAAATATTCTTCACAACACTGGCTATTTAATCCTCCATCGGATATTTATACCATTTCAACAAGAGATGGACAAGTGACTCGAATTTTTGAAAATGCCAGAATTAGTAATTTAAGTATTTCTCCTGAAGGAAAATATGTGGTTTGGTACGCTATCCAAGATACAGCATGGTATTGCTATCAAATTAGAAACAATAAAATTTTGAAACTTACCAACACTAATAGCTTTTCTGATTTTGCCGATAATGACCAACCAGACTACCCACAATCCTATGGTATGGCTGGTTGGACAAAAGAAGATGATAAGATTTTACTATACGATAAATATGACATTTGGAAATTTGATCCAAACAAAATTGGCGACTTTAAAAAACTAACCAACGGACGAGAAAATAAAAAGTCATATCGGTACATTCAAACAGAAGAAAAAGAAACAGCAATCGATATAAGAAAAGCACTTCTTTTACACATTTTTGATGAAACCACAAAAGCTTCAGGATATGCAACGTATACAGATTTTTTTGAAAATAAAATTACTCCTTTAGTGTTGGATAATTTTACTTTTTCGACTAAAGTTTGGAAAGCAAAAGATGCCAGTGAGCTGGTTTTTACCAAAGAAAGTTTTGAGACTTTTCCTGATTTACAAACGGTTTCTGGTTTTGATTTTAAAGAAATAAGAAAAATTAGTAATGCAAACCCTCAACAAAATAATAAACTTTGGGGTAAAGCAGAACTAATAAAATGGAGGAATTTGGAAGGGGTAGAATTGGAAGGATTATTATACAAACCTGAAAATTTCGATAGCACTAAAAAATATCCAATGATCACTTATTTCTATGAAAAAATGTCGGATGAATTACATAATTATATCGTTCCACAACCGGCAAGAGCAAGTATAAATTTTTCTTATTATGCCAGCAATGGGTATGTGGTTTTTGTACCTAACATTATCTACAAAAAGGGATACCCCGGGCAAAGTGCATATGATTGTATTATGTCAGGTATAGTAAAAGTTTTGGAAGGCAACTTTATTGATAAAAACAAGTTGGGGATTCAAGGTCATAGCTGGGGAGGGTATCAAACTGCCTATTTAATTACCAAAACCGATATTTTTGCAGCTGCCGAAGCTGGGGCACCTGTAGCAAACATGACCAGTGCATATGGAGGCATAAGATGGGATACTGGTAACTCTCGTCAGGCACAATACGAACTCACTCAATCTCGAATTGGAGCAACTCTTTGGGAAAAACCCATGCTATATATTGAAAATTCACCTCTATTTTATTTGCCAAATATTAAAACCCCATTACTTATGATGCACAATGACGCAGACGGAGCGGTGCCATGGTATCAAGGTATTGAACTATTTATGGGACTAAAAAGACTCAATAAACCCGTATGGATGATTAATTATAATGGGGAAAAACATGGCTTAACTCAAAGAAAGAACAGAGTAGACTGGACTATTAGAATGTCACAATATTTTGATCATTATTTAAAAAACCAAGCCGCACCAGAGTGGCTAAAAAAAGGAGTTCCTGCTACTCAAAAAACTTTAAATTATGGTTTAAAACTAAACGAATAGCACTATTTTGGAAAATCGATTGAGAAACAATGTATATGATGCTTTAGAGATTAAATATGCTCATAAAAAAGGCATTAGTTTTATCTTAAACATTGGGCTATCTATCCTTATTTTTTTAAATTCTATCGCCATTGTTCTCAACACAGTACCCTCTTTTTCAAGTACTTATCATCATGTTTTTTTCGATTTTGAGCTATTCTCCGTATTTATTTTTACCATTGAATATTTGCTTCGTGTTTGGGTATGTGTAGAAAAAAAAGGCTATAGCCATCCAATTTTAGGTAGACTAAAATTCATTTTTTCATTTTGGGGATTAGTAGATTTACTTGCCATTCTTCCTTTTTATGTTTCTGTGTTTACAACTGATTTTGGAATGGTGCGAATGCTTAGACTGCTACGAATTTTAAGGCTTTTTAGAATGAGTAGGTATTTTCATGCATTTAGGGTGATAAATAATGTAATTCAAAAAAAGAGAGAGGAACTTATTTTAAGCTTTTCTTTTATCTTTTTTCTGATGATTATTTCAAGTTCTTTAATGTATTATATTGAGCATTCTGTACAACCAAACACTTTTAGTAGTATTCCTGCAGCTCTATGGTGGGGAGTAAATTTCATGACAACAGGAAACGGAGATATTTATCCAATTACTAAATTTGGTAAATTGCTAGGGGCATTTGTTGCTATCTGCGGCGTATCTCTTTTTGCGTTGCCTGCCGGTATTTTAGCCTCAGGTTTTAACGAACATATAAGGGGCTATAAAGATGAAACAGGAAAAGTAAAATGCCCTTATTGCCATACCGAGTATTATTTGGCAGAAAAACATATCCATAAAGAATGATAAGAAAAGTTCATAAGAAAAAGCTTCTGTTTAAAAAAAAATAAAGCGGCTCAGTATTTGTTATTCTATTTTAAGCAAAAGAATCATTACTCTCTTGCTATTCTATTTTTTTCACTATTTTTATAGTAGCTTAATCATGCAATAAATAACATTTAGTTTTCATTTATAAATTAAAATACCTTTTATAATTTCCAACTATTCTTTCAATTTTTGTATCTCTTCATAAATTTAAATGATATGTTACGTTTAACATTTGTACTTTTACTTATAACATTAACAGCTTCGAAGTGCGTATCAGAAATTAGCCCGGAGTTTTCTAGGTTGGACGGTAATTGGAAACTCTATAAAATCGTAAATGGATTTCGAGCTCCCAACACTCCTGCGGATCAAGAACCAAAAAATATAGAAATTCTCGAAATAGATGCTCAAGAAAAATATTTAGTTAGAAAAATAGATGGGTTTATTAAAGAAAAAACAAAAATTGATATAAGAAACATCCCTGATGGATCA
>DAIQBE010000148.1:0-6974 GCA_036781325.1 Leadbetterella sp.
ATTATTCACTTTTTGATACTTTAAAAAACGTTCCATCACCTCTCCAATATGAGCTTCGTGACCAGTTCTATATTTTTCAGGTATTTGAATCATCCATTCATTCCCAATTTTTGTTAGGTTTAATTCAGGAAACTTTTTTTGTATTTTTTCAAAAGCAAGTTTTAAGTCATTTTCTGGTAAAGAACAATTCTGAATGTATAGTTGTGGAATATACTTTTCCTGAGGGCCTTGTCTAATTTCTAAATTCGCGTTTGTGCCTTTCATTATTGAATAATGAGTATCTCCTCCTTTTTCGGTACTATAATTCCATAAAACTCGAACTTTTGAATGAATATCTTTCAACTTAAAGTCAATTTCACCATTGGCATAAACATTTAATGTATTTGGGTCTTTTAAATCTTTCATTAAGAAATCTGGAAAAGATGAAGCTCCAGTTATTGTCTTAAATTGATCTAAAGTCATTTCGGTTGGCCAGCGTTTTGCTTTTAACACTACACCATCTTTTAAGGCCAAAGGGGTGTCTGGAAAAGCGGCCCAATGCACTAAATCTACCAGATGAGTAGTGACATCTACGATACCTTCTCCTTGTTGGCGAGTGTCCATAAACCATTGAGGACGAATAAGCGGGGCACCTGAAACATATTTATAAAAATGATGTACACTTTCCTCAATTATTGATGGGTCTTCTATAGTTCCTTTTTTAAGCGTTCCGAAAATAGCATTAATCATTGATAATTCTCTTTGGAGCAAGGTGGTAATCTCAGACCTTTCTGTCATGATATCGTACAAAAGAACATTGTTTTTTTTAGCTTCTGAAAATGCTTTTTTTAAATTTTCAAAACCTTGACTATCAATACACATTGGTTTATCTGCTAAAACATGTTTACCTGCTTGGACAGTTTTTAAGATTGAAATGGTTTTTTTTGCATTATTTCCTGCCATTACCACTACATCACCGCTTTTTTCTGAAATCATTTTTTCAAAAAAATCTGGCCTTGTGTATACTTCTTCTTTCCATTTTGTAGGAGAGTCTTTTCTATTATTGTAAGCTGAAATTCGATCTAAATGTTGTGTTAAATCTGGACCTGAGGGAGCATAGACTTTTACCACAGGATCTAGACCTTGAAGCATACTTTTTTGAACTAAAGCGGCATGAAAATGACCTGGATCTAGGGTTACAATTTTTACAGGTGGTTTTTCAAATTTCTTTAATTTGGTAATATCTAACATGTTATTTTTTCCGATAGCGTATTCAATTCCTCCCATAATATGTTTAACAAACAATGGTTCTTCAAAATCCTCGGCATTATGACCACCAGCGGTATAAAAAACTCTACCGCCTTCGAATTCTTGATACCAGGCAAATGGATAGTTTTGCGGATGTTTTTGAGATTTGAAAGTAGTTGAATCTAAAACAGCTAATACGTTTACCTTATTTGTAAATGGTCCAAAATAGTACCATTCGTCCCATCTTTTCCAATTATCAGGTAAGTGTTTTGTGGCTGGATGATCTTTATTTATGATTTTTATTACTCCATTCTGTTGTGGGGGATGGTATTCAAAGGTGGCACCTAGCATTTGATTAAACCATTTCCAATTTCGTTCAACGCCAGATGAACAATGAATGCCTACCAATCCGCCACCGCTTCTTATATATCTTTGTAAGGCGGCTTCTTGATCAGCATCAAAAATATCTTGATTTGCACTTAGAAAAACCAAAGTACTATATTTTGCCAAATCAATATCGTTAAAAAGAGTAGCATCCTCTGAAGCATCAGTTTGTATCCCGGCTTCCTTGCAATGTTTTGTTAAAGACTTTACTGCTGATTCAATAGAAGCGTGTCTATAGCCCCATAAAGCATTTTTAGAAAATATTAAAACGCGTTTTTCTGGTCTAAGTGTTTGACCAAAAACCGAATGTATTGTAAGAAAAAATAAAAATATATATTTTATCATTTTATTGACTTTAAAGTATCACAAACCTATTAAAAAATTTGTACTTGAAAAATTTCTTTCTTTTCAAATAATAATACTATTTTGACTTAAATTGAAATTTATTGCGAATGAGGGAAAAAGAAGTATTATTTTTTCAAAGGGAAAAACGGTACTAATCCTTTAAGAGATTTCCTAAAAATGTATTTTTTAAAAAGAAGGCTATTAAGAAAAAAACAATTGACCAATTGAGATAAATGTAGTAATAATCACTTACATCTCTTATGCTAGTATCTTTAAACTTGGTTTTTTCTAAGGTATTTATTTGATTGAAAATTTGACTTAAAGTTTGATTATCTGCAGCTCTAAAGAACATTCCATTTGCACCTTTAGCAAGATTTTTTAAGGTTGCTTCATCTATTTTTTCTGTGCTATTATTTTTTCCAATAGCTATGGAGTAAATTCTAATTCCAAAGATTTTCGCCAATTCAAGAGCAATATTTGGGTCGATTTCTCCTGTTGTATTATCACCATCACTTATTAATATTACAACTTTAGATTTCCCCGGAACATCCCGAAGTTTATTAATACAAGAGGCCAAAGCTAATCCTATAGCTGTTCCTGAAGTTTTAATTAAGGAAGTATTTAATCCGGTAAGCGTTTCTTTTAACATGGCATAGTCGGTGGTTAGTGGACTTAAAGTGGAGGTTTCTCCTGCAAATGCTACTAGCGCAATTCTATCATTATCTCTTCCCGAAATAAAATCTTTAGCTATATTTTTGGCTGCATCTAATCTATTTGGGTTTAGGTCATTTGCTAACATAGATTCTGAAATATCTATGCCTAAAGCAATGTCAATACCCTCGGTATATTTTTCATTATTTATATTTTGTAATTGTGGGCGTGCTATTGCCAATATTAATGCACTAATTCCAAGAACAAAAAATACAGGAATTAAATATCGAAGCCAATTAAAAAGGGAATATTGTGTTTCGATTTTACCTAAGGATAAGGTTAAGTATTTTTTACGTTGTGAAGTGAAAACCCACTTTAGGAAAAATAATAGTGGAATTAAAGTGAACAAATAAAAATAATATTCATTGGCCCATTCAAATTTTTGAAGAGCAGAAAGAGAGAACCAATAAATTGAATACCATTCTTCCATTTTATTTATTGTGAAAGGCTTAATTGTTTAGGTATGCATTTACAGCATTGCGCACACTTCCATGATATATTAGTAGGGATTTTGCCTCTTCATGCCCAATATTTAATTCAGACATAACCATTCTTGTGCCCCTTTCTATTAATTTTTTATTACTTAACTGCATATCCACCATACTGTTTCCTTTTACTTTGCCTATTTTAATCATGATGGTGGTTGAAATCATATTTAAAACGAGTTTTTGGGCAGTCCCTGATTTCATTCTAGTACTTCCTGTAACATATTCGGGTCCTACAATGACTTCAATGGGAAATTGAGAAACTTTTGCTATTTCACTATTAGAATTGCAAACAATACATCCAGTTAATATTCCGTTTTTATTTGCTTCTTGTAAGCCCCCTACTACATATGGCGTTCTTCCGGATGCCGCAAGGCCAATAAGTGAATCTTTATCATTAATATTAAAAGTTTGTAAGTCTTTCCATGCTTGATGTTTATCATCCTCTGCATTTTCCACTGCTTTTCTTATTGCCGTATCTCCACCTGCAATAATTCCAACAATCATATCAAAAGGCACCCCATAAGTGGGAGGGCATTCTGACGCATCTAAAATACCTAATCTTCCACTAGTTCCTGCTCCGATATAAAAAAGGCGGCCTCCATTTTTAATACGCTTCACTATTTCTAAAACCAAAGCTTCAATTTGAGGAATTATTTTTTCAACTGCTAAAGGAACACTTTTATCTTCTTGGTTTATTCCATTTAATATCTCTAAAATATTTTTTTCTTCTAAATTGGTATGGTTAGAGCTTGCTTCAGAAACTAGACCTTCTAGATTTATGCTATTATTCATTAAAAAATTTTCTATAATATTTATAAAACAAAGGTATTGTTTCTATACCCTTTAAAAAATTAAAGACTCCGAAATGTTCATTTGGGGAGTGAATTGAATCTGAATCTAGGCCAAAGCCTAAAAGAATAGACTTTAATCCCAACTCTTTTTCGAAAAGTGCAACTATTGGAATACTTCCTCCGCCTCTAGTAGGAACAGGAGTTTTTTGAAACCCTTCTTCTAATGCTTTAAAAGCGGCTTTATAGCCAATCGAATCTGTCGGAGTAACATAAGGCTGTCCTCCGTGATGTTTGTTTACCCGTACTTTTACAGAGGCTGGAGCTATGGCTTTAAAATGAGTAGTAAATAGCTCAGAAATTTCATCCCAATCTTGATCTGGTACTAATCTCATTGAAATCTTGGCAAATGCTTTTGAAGGCAAAACTGTTTTTGAACCCTCTCCGATATATCCCCCCCAAATGCCATTTACATCTAGTGTTGGACGGATGGAGGCTCTTTCTCTTGTAGTATATCCATTTTCTCCATTGACTTCAGCCACGTCTAAATCTTTTTTGTAAGCATCTATATCAAATGGAGCCGCTTCTAATTCAGCCCTTTCTTCCACACTTAGTTCTTTGACTTTATCATAAAATCCTTTCACTGTTATTTTGCCATTTTCATCATGCAAAGAAGCAATCATTCGGGTCAGAACATTAACTGGGTTATCGATTGCTCCGCCATAAACTCCGGAATGCAAATCTTTGTTTGGCCCAGTTACCTCTACTTCCATATATGCCAAGCCTCTTAATCCAGTTTCAACAGATGGAATATCATTGGAGATAATAGAGGTATCTGATATTAGAATTACGTCGGATTTCAGTTTTTCTTTGTTGTCTTTTACAAAATCAGCTAAATGTTCAGAGCCGACTTCCTCCTCTCCTTCAAACATTATTTTAACATTACATACTAATGTATTGGTTGCTATCATACCTTCAATAGCTTTAATATGCATGTAGATTTGACCCTTGTCATCACAAGAGCCCCTAGCAAAAATTGCCCCTTCTGGATGTAAAAATGTGGTTTTAATTATTGGTTCAAATGGAGGACTATCCCAAAGTTCTAGTGGGTCTGCAGGCTGCACATCATAATGGCCGTAAACTAGGATAGTTGGCCATGTTTTATCTATAATTTTTTCTCCATAAACCACTGGATGACCATTGGTCTGAATAATTTCGGAAAAATCTAATCCAGCGGTTAGTAAGGCATTTTGAACAAATTTTGCCGCAGTTTGCATGTCGGCTATATTTTTTGAATTTGCGCTTATGGAAGGGATTCTTAAAAACTCGAAAAGTTCATCTAAAAATCTTTGTTTGTTTGTATCAATATAATTTTTCATTGTAAAATTTGTTGAAATTAAAATTTTAAAAGCTTAAAAATTAGTTTATAGAATCATGAATTAAAAAATAGCTTTTCTTTAATGACGGAATGCTTTTTTTAAATTTATAATAAACTAAACATTTATTATTATAAAATTATTTTTAATATAATTCAGGGAATTTGGAAGGGTAGGCTTCTCTCATTAAATTATAAACCGCGTCAAATATAGTTTCTGCATTGGGTTTTGAGAAATAATCTCCGTCGGAACTATAGGCCGGTCTATGTGCTTGTGCACTTACGGCCATAGGTTTTGAATCTAAATAGTGATAGGCATCTTGATTATCTAAAACTTGTTGCATCATATAAGCTGACCCACCTCCTGGCATATCCTCATCTGCAAAGATAACTCTATTGGTTTTTTTTATGGATTGAAGGATTACTTTATTTATATCAAAAGGCAAAAGGGTTTGAACATCAATAACTTCGATTTCAATTCCAACATTTTGAAGGTCATGGGCCGCTTCCATTACAATTCTGCACATAGACCCATAGGTAACTACCGTGACATGACTTCCACTTTTAATAATTTCTGGGATTCCTAAGGGCTCACATATTTCAGCTAAATTGTCGGGCATCATTTCTTTTATACGATACCCATTTAAACATTCAATTATTAAAGCTGGATCGTCTCCTTTTAATAATGTGTTATAAAAACCAGCTGCTTTTACGAAATTTCTAGGAACAACCACGTGCATACCTCTTAAGGAGTGAATTATGACTGCCATAGGAGAGCCAGAATGCCAAATACCCTCTAATCTATGCCCTCTAGTTCTAATAATTAAAGGAGCCAATTGTTTGCCTTTTGTTCTATATCTAAGACAAGCTAAATCGTCAGTGAGTGATGGTAAAGCATAATAAATATAGTCAAAATATTGTATTTCAACAATTGGCCTTAGGCCCCTCATTGCTGCACCAATTCCTTGCCCAATGATGGTAGCTTCTCTAATGCCCGTATCGGTAATTCGAAGATCACCATATTTTTCTTGTAAGCCTGCAAAGCCTTGGTTTACATCTCCTATTTTCCCTACATCTTCTCCTAGAGCAAAAACTAAAGGATTATTAGCAAAAGTATGATCAAAAAATGCATTAATAATTTCTCGTCCATCTACCATCAAACTTTTTTCAGAATAGATAGCTGAAACTGGATTAACTCGTAGCGGAGAACTTTCAAATTCGCTGTACAGATGGGAATTATAACGCTCCGCATTTTTTAAAGTGAGGTTTTGGAGCAACTTAGAAATTTCCTTTTTGTTCTTTTCTGTATTTGAAAACCTGGCTAGCTTTTTTAAGCTTTTTATACCATCTTTCTTATTTAAATTATTTAAATTAGAAAATTGCTTTTTTAATTCTAAAATTTCAGTGGAGTTATTGTTTTTTTCTAAACATTCATTTATCAATTCTACTATTTGACTATTTTCTTGGTTTACCATATTTCTCATGGCATCCCAGGCATTTTTTCTAGCTAATTTGCAAAATTCATCTGCCTTTTTCTCGATTTCAACTAATTCACTTTCTTTGGCAAATCCATTTTCTAAAATCCATTTTCTAAATTTAGAATTACAGTCTTGCTCATTTTCCCAATTTAGTCTTTCTTTTGACTTGTATCTTTCA
>DAIQBE010000149.1:0-6935 GCA_036781325.1 Leadbetterella sp.
AAGGAATTAGAGCGGAAATTAAAACTAAGAGTGGGTTTTCAAAATTGATTTTTAATTAGAATATTGAAATTATTTAAAACAGTAAAAAATATAGTATTTAGCTAGGTTTATAATTTAAGAAGCTTTCATTCTTATTTTTAGTTCACATACTGCTTTTCCTATTCTTTTTCCATTTTTTAAACCTTCATCATTAGACATTCTGTAATGAATACCTCCGTAAAGCCTAGAAAGAGCGGCTTCTTGAGCAAATTCTAAAAACGAGTCATAGGTCCTTGGTTTTAAGCCCCTTTCTTTGTGGGAATAATCAGTGAAATTATAATTGTAACCAAACATATCAGATAAGACCATAGCGATAGCACCGGAGACTGTACCGTGACCAGAAGTGTATTCGGGAAACGGTGGATTATCTAAGAATGATTTCCAATTCGGGTCTATTGTGGTTTGAATAAAACTTATGGGCCTAAGTATATTATGCATGTATTTGCATTTCCAACAAGAAATGAAAGCGTCATAGGCAGCAATCCCAATCCTGCAATATAATTCAGCTGCTTTGTCTAATTTTAAATTCTCTTTTTTTACTAATTGTGTAGCAATTGATACTCCGTGACCAGGAGGCGTAAATGTTTTTACGGGATCGTCAGACCAAAAAAGTGCAATGTCTTTTTGCTCTTGGGTAAGATTTTTTCCCACGGAATACACTTCTAATGCTTGAACAAACATCAACGAGGAGTTTCCTATTTCGCATTTTGGAGGTATTGGCAATTCAAAATCTGCATTTCCTTTAATAAATGTTCTATTTTTTCCCCAGTAAGGTTGTAGGGGAATTTGATTGCCCACTGGTACCCACATACAAGAACCTGTTTGACCTTTATATGATTTTGGAAAATTATTCTTCTCTGCTTCATGGCCACCGTCTGTTTTTGAAAATTGGTAGATTGCTTTTGCCAATTCTTCGCCGTATTTAACAGATTTTTTAAATGTATTATCTGAAGTTGAAATTTTTAACCTTTGATTAATGGCTGCTTTCAACTGTTCAATTTTGGAAATATTTTCTTTATGGTTTGAAGCATAAATGGCTAAAGCTATACTTGCTTGAGCTGCATTTGCTACTACTTCCCATTGATATTCTTGCTTTGGATCAGGAAGTGGTAATTTATCTAATTCTTGAACGATACCCACCAGAGAACGGTTTTGAGGCATACCATGCACCAATGACTCATATAAAGTTAAACCTGTATATCCCAATGCACGAGCTACCACAGGAGGAGTAAAACCAGGAGTTTCAGGAATTATTTTTAGTTGTAAGTCAAACCATTGGGTAGCCACGTCACTAGATAATTTTTCTACTGATTGCTGTGCCTTTACACCATTTGAAAAAATGATAAATGCAAGAACTGATAATATTTTAAATAAATTGATTTTCAATTTTTTTTAACTAGGAAAATGCAGAAAAATAATAATTTATTTTTTGAAATTTAAAGCTAATATATTTTTTCCAATAATTTTACCACTTTCATATCCTTTTTTGCAAGAGAAATCATAATGAATTCCTCCATAAACTCTTGAATTAGAGGTTTCTTGTCCATAATCTTCCAAGCTTTTGAACTTTCTATTTGGCAAATTTGGACTGTTTGTATTATCCTCAAAACTAACAGATTTTCCAAAAAAACTTTCCAAAATTTCCACAGTAGCTCCTGCTGAAGTGGAGTGACCTGATGCGTAGTCTGGAAAAGGTGGATTGCTTAAAAAAGGTTGCCAAGATTTATCAATTGTTTGATTAATATATGTACTTGGACGCATTAAGAAATAATTATATTTTGCTTTCCAACACGAAATAAAAGCATCATTTAGAGTAATCCCAATTTTAACAAATACTTCCGCCACTTTATCAAGTTTTGCTTTATCTGTAACCAGCAGTATTTTGGCTACATTAAAATGGTGACCAGGAGGAGTAATGCTACCAGTTCCATCCGCAAAAAAAGAAGCTATTGCTTTCTGCTCTGTTGTTAATATTTTGGAGAGCTCAAAAACATTTTTTGCTTGTTGAAAAAAGTCTGAATTTTTTTCAAATGAAAATGTCAAAGGGGCTGGGATTATTTGATTTGAGTTGGCTTTAACCATTGTTCTATTCTTTCCCCAAAAAGGCAATAATGGAATTAATTGTGTGCCTGTTGGTTTCCAAAAACCAATGCCAGATGGTACAACATAATTTGAAGGGAAATTACTGGTATTTCCACTTACTCCGCCATCAGTTTTTGCATATTCATTAATTGCTGAAGCAATAGTTGCACCAAATCTAATGGAACGCTCCACGACTTCATCCGATGTGCCAACCTTAAACTTGGTTTCATAAAATTTTCTTACGGAGTCAATGGCGAGTTGATTTTTGTCGCTAGTGCTTAAAAAGAGCTCTTTTAACAATGTATATTGTGAGGTTGAGGCTACCAAAGCCCAATTATACTCTTTCGTACTATCTGGTGCAGGTAAGGAAGAAAGGTCATTTAATTGACCAGCTAAGGATTTATATCCAGGCATACCGTAAACTACACTTTCATATAAGGCAAGCGAAGTATAGCCTAAAGACCTCGCTGCTACTGGCGGGGTAAATCCAGGGGTAGATTTTATCAATAGAAAATGAAGGTTAAGCCAATTAATTGCAAAGTCGCTCTCATAACTAGAAGCAGGCTTTGATGTTTGTTTTATTACTTCAGGAATAATTACATCATTCTTATTTTTTTTACACGAAGTAAAATATGTCAAAGTAAAAACAATTGAAATTATTAAGATAAAATATTTTTTCATTTTCATATATTATTTGTCCTAATGAGTCAGTAAAAACATTTATTAGAGATTTAATTTTCTTCGCTAATTTGCCAAAAAGCAAAATTTAAACCATTTTTATGATTTTTATCGAATGACAGAAAAAATCGCTCAAAAAGCTTGCCAAATAAGAAAAAGGAAGTTTTAAAGCTATGATTTAAATAGGGTATCGAATGCTATTAATTTTATTTTTAAAAGTATTTTATAGCATTCCTTTGAAAATATTTAATTTTATTTATAACTTCCATCCATATTCTAAAATCTAAATTTGTTTTTTATGGCAACTACAGTTAAAACTTTACTAAATCGTAAAAATATAAAGGATATTATATCTGTAAGACCCGAAACCACTGTATATGAAGCCTTGGTATTAATGGCAGAATGTAATATTGGTGCCTTATTAGTAATGGAGGAAGAGAAATTAGTTGGAATTTTTTCTGAAAGAGATTATGCAAGAAAGGGAATTATTAAAGACAAAAAGGCAAAATCTACGATTATGAAAGAGGTTATGACACCAAATGTTTTTACTGTAAGTTCAGATAAAAACATCGTAGACTGTATGGAACTAATGAGTGCTAAAAAATTCAGGCATTTGCCTGTTTTAGACGGAGAAAAAGTGATAGGAATATTGAGTGTTGGAGATATAGTTACGGCGATGATTTTGGAACAAAAATCGCATATTAATTTTCTAGAAAACTATATTTCTAGCTGAAAATTTTTAATTTAGATTTAAAAGGTTTAGAAATCGAATTTCTAAACCTTTTTTATTGAGCAGGCTCTTGTAATTCTTTCTTAGGGAATAGGAGCGAGGCTCCAATGCTAATACCTAAAATTAATAAAATAATAATAAGAGAGTGAATGTTGGAAAAGCCCATATCTTCTAACCAATGATGTGCTAACATTTTTACTCCAATAAAGGTTAGCAAAACCCCAAGTCCATATTTAAGATAAGAAAACATGTCTATTATATTTACCAAAAAGAAAAACATGGAGCGTAAACCCATTATTGCAAAAACATTAGAAAAGAAAACAATGTAGGGGTCTTTTGTAATAGAGAAAATGGCAGGAATAGAATCTACCGCAAAAATAACATCAGTAAAAGCAATTACAACTATAACTACAAAAAGAGGTGTTATAAATAATTTGTTTCCTTTATATTTATTTTTTATAAAGAAATTATCTGCCACAAATTTTTCATATACATTGAAAAAGCGTGAAGTAATTTTAACTGCAAGATGATTTTTTGTGTCTATTGATTCTTCTTCTTCTTTTGAAAATAGAATACTAATACCCGTATAAACTAAAAAAGCCCCAAAAAGTAATAAAACCCACTCGAATTTTTGAATGAGAGCGGCGCCTAGAAAAATAAAAACGAATCTTAAGATGATAGAACCCAAGATACCCCAAACTAACACCTTTTTGTAATTCTTTTGTCGAACGCCAAAAGAATTAAAGATTAGGATAAATACAAAAATATTATCTACTGAAAGCGAATATTCAACGAGGTACCCAGTAATATATTCCAAAGCCATATTGTTTTGAAATTTATCAAGGTTTTTTGAAAAGTCCTCACTGAAAGAAAGTGTTTTGTAATAAGATGACCTTACAAATTCTAGATGATTGGCATCACTTACATCATGGATTAAATATCCATAGTTTCTTAAGAAAAAATAGAACCCGATTGCTAAGGAAACCCAAACCGCACTCCAAAGACCGGCTTCCTTAAATTTAACGATTTCGGTTTTTTTATTGCTCAATATGCCTAAATCCAATAGCATTACAAAAATCACAAAAACAGCAAATGCAAGAAAAAACAATACTTCGTTAGAGAAACTCATTAAATAGGAATTAAATTAAAATCAAATACAAAATTGCACCAAAAAACTAAGAAAAGAAACGAAAATGGCTTTTAAAATCCTATTCAGTTTTTGTTTTTCAATGATAGAAATTGTATGATTTTATTTAATCCTTAATTTTCTGCCAGATGATAATAAAAAAGTTTAGTTTTAATTTTTCTTAAATAGGGTAAAATTTATGATTTTGAAGCATTTGTGAGTTTTAGTATATCTCTATCTGATGTCTAAATAGCAATCCTTCAATTCCTTCTCTTGAAAATTTAGCTTTTTTAATTCGATTAGTTTCAGGGTCAATCGTATAGTTTCTCGCAGATCTAAAGTCCGATTTTTCCAATATAGTATTTTCAAAGATGGCTCCTAAAAGCTCGGATTTTTCAAAATTTGCATTTGTTAAGTTAGTCTCTACAAAATCGTTTTCTGAAAGGTTACAATTTTTAAATGAAGTATTTTTTAAATTAAGTTTGTAAAAAGAGCTCAGGTGAAGATTGCAATCTTCAAAATTCATTTCTAATAAAAACGGGTTACAATGATTAAATTGGATTCCAACCATTTTACAATCTTTAAAAAAAACATCTTTAAAACTAGTATTGGTTACATTCGACATGCTTAGATCACATTGTTCGAAACTACATTCCGTAAAAATATTCATACTTACATCGGCTTCATAAAATATGCAATTTAAGAATTGGCAAGACTCATATTCTGCCCGAGTAAGTTTTTCTTCTTTAAAATTTTTATTTTTGAATACTAGATTTTCTAGAATTGATAAGGGCATAAAAAAGATTTTTTTGTAAAAATATGTATTTTAAATTTAAATAAGTGATTGCTTATTTGGTAAGAGATACAAATTTTAAGTAATGGAAGTAGAAATAAAATATTTATCTTTTGATGATTTAGAAGAATATTATTTTTTTAAAATTTACAAAGTTGTTCATCACTTTCTACAAAATAGGCTTTATAATTTTTAGCTTTTTTATTCATACAGCCTTTAAGATTAAGTAATTGTATTTCTTTAAAATCTATAGGATGACTTTCGGCTTGTAAAGCAATGAAACCTTCTTTTAAAGCGCTTCCATTTTGTGATTCCCAAAATTTTGCTGCATCGTCTGAAAGTCCCCATTTTTTCCAATCAAAATTTTTAGTGGTGCCTTCCCCGATTTTTGGTTTTTGATAGGTTAGAACTGTATCGCCATTTATTATTTGATGAATGATAGAATCACCTAAAACCACTAGTTTTGCTTTTACCCATTGGTCTCCATCGAAAGTTTTTGATTGGGAATCTATGCAGTGTTCCATTCTGACTGTATTGTTGATATATACATATGTGCCCGGTGTGCACAAATTAGCCGTATGTCTTACGCCTTTTCCTAGACCTCCAAGTAACTGCATTTCTAATGAAACTGGAAAATCTTGGTCAAAACTTAGACTTGCAGCTGATTGAGAATGAAACATCACTCCACTGTTTCGTACATTCCATGAGGCTCCTCCAGGAGTTTGGTTTCCTGTAAATCTGTACTCATAAGTTAAAACATAATGAGAAAACGGTGTTTTGTAATAGAGATGCCCATATTTATTATCAAAGGTATCGTATTGTTCATAGGATACTTTTAACATTCCATTTTGGACTTTAAATGTATTTTTATAATTATCGTTTACGTCATGTCCTGAAATCTTTATATCCCAACCATCTAGATTTTTTCCATTAAAGATGGTTTGCCAATCTTTTGCTTTTTGTCCCATTGCCAAGCTAATACAAGCTAAAAATAAAAAAGTAATTTTCATGTTTTAAGGTTTTTAACAAAACTACAAAAGTTTTTAAATAGTTAGCTAGAATTCTAAATGAGTTTTAAATCAAATCATACAATAAAAAAGCCGACTTGCTTTTCAGCAAATCAGCCTTTTATTTTCAAAATTTAGTATTACGGTTATTTACTTTTAGATACTTTGAAAGGAACACAGATTTCAGGTGGACATGGACAGGAGTCTTCTACAATTATTGGGCAGCAATCACCTGACTGGCAAGCGTTTCCATTGGTTATTACCGTATAATTTCCAGGAGCAATTGCAGTATAAGTGGCCGAAATTGCACCTTGAATATTTATTCCATTTAATTGCCATTGGTAGCTTGTAAAAGTTCCTGATGTACTTAAAACCACGGACTCATTTTTGGTGGTACAAATTTTAAGTGGTACTGAAACTTTCACAGTAGAGAAATCGTCCTCCAGTGTGTTTTTATCACCTGGGTTAGAATCTATATCA
>DAIQBE010000150.1:0-6927 GCA_036781325.1 Leadbetterella sp.
AAAGATGGCAATTACTTATCAAAGAAAAATGAATTAGTTGGCCCCGTCGGAACAACAGTAACCATGTCTTTTTCTTATAATGGAAGAACAGTTTCTTCGAATACAATAATTCCTCCTAAACCTTTAGGTTTTAAAATAGATCAAAAAGAAATAATACGAGTAGCAAGATCTTTTGGAGCTGGTGCACCTGGCAGTGGTGGGGGGCCTGGAGGTGCTGGATTTGTGCAAGAACCTAGAGTTACAATAAATTTAAATTGGCAAAATAATGATAATGTATATCATTTTGTAGCATCTCAAAATATGGAAGTTAATCCGATTCCAATCATTGTATTACCAGCTAATTTTAATTTCCCTAGAAGAAGATTTAATAACCAACCGACCCTTTCGGATGCAAGTAGCATACAGTCCCAGACTTTTGAATATTTTGGTAAGCATGCAATTATTTTGTATCGTCTAAATCCAGATTATGCCGCATTGTATATTAATAACAGTTCCACTTCTCAAAATATTTCAACACCACAAGGAACAATTTCTAATGGCCTTGGTATTTTTACAGGAGTAAATACGGATACACTATTTTTAAATGTTAAAAAATATCAATGATTTCATTGTATTAAATTACATTCACATTTCATTAAATAATCCTTTTGTATTTGGTAGTATTAGCCTAAGTTTAAACTTTAACTTTTTTAAAAAAAGAAAGCAATTTTTATAATCAAACATAATAACTTGCTAAATATAAAGATTTTCGAAATTTAAAGTCTTTGCATTTTATCCAAGCGTCAAATGGAAGCTTTTTTCTCGAAATTTTTATTCCCTAAAAACGCCACTTTTACTAAAATGAATTCAAAAAAAATGCGTTATTATTGCAATTAAATCAAAATTTTATGAAATTAATTTTTATTTGTTTTCTTTGTTTATTTATTACTAGAATCAGCCAAAGCCAATCATTAAATGGGAGCTGGGAGGCTAAAAATGACACTAAAATTACAACTATAATAGCCACTGATCAATATCTCACCTTTACGGATTACGATGTAATAAATAAAAAATTTGAAAAAACTTGGGGAGGTAAATATACTATAGGTGCCACAAATGAAATTTTTATTGAAGTAGAATTTCACTCTTCCAATCCCGACATCGTAAATTCAAGCCAATCCTACAATATCTCTTTAAAAAAGAAAAATTTAGAATTTAACGAACAGAAGTTTTCTAAAAACGAAACATCAAAACCAAATGCGCTGAATGGCCTTTGGAGAATCACAGCTAGGGCAAATTCAGAAGGCAAGATGTCGGAAATGCAACTAGGGCCTAGAAAAACTCTGAAAATAATGAGTGGGGGTTATTTCCAATGGTTTGCAATAAATACACAAAGCAGAGAATTTTTTGGAACCGGAGGGGGAACGTATCAATTAATTGACGGAAATTACACGGAGAAAATTCTATTTTTCCCTAAAGACAATTCAAGAGTAGGTGCTGAGCTCAATTTTCAAGCTGTAGTTAAAGATAAAGAATGGATTCACTCAGGCAAAAGCTCAAAAGGAGAAGACATAAAAGAAATTTGGAAAAACCAGAACTAAAATTTAATTTTTAGCTCATAAATATTCTCGCCTGTATACGTGTACTTTGAAGAAAGAGTTGGAATATTTTTAAAAACTTTTTCCATAACACCCTCATTGTCAATTATTACTTCGGGTAAATCTTTCTTGAAGTTGGTATAAATATTCACTATACTCACATAGTTATTGGGATTTTCAAAGTCTGACTTAGCCAATTCCCAGTTCAAATAGCCCGTAGCCATTTTATGTGATTTATAAGCGTCAATCCGTTCACCTGTAATAAATATTTTATTGTTATCGTACTTTTTAGCAAGTGGAGAATCTTTAACCTTGTAATTCTTTAAAATATTTAAGCTTTCATTATTAATCTCATTAGATCCTACATATTGGATTCCTAAAACTGAAAAAATAAAAATTAAAGACAGCACTTCCTGGAAAAACAATCTTTTGGAATGTAAAAAAAAGCCAGAAACAAATAATGATAAAAAAGAAAGGGAGGATACTAAATTAGAAGGAATGAATTCTTTAGAAAATAGTAAACTAATAAATGAAAAAATACCGAAAATAATCAATAATTGATGGGATCTATTTTGGAAACTATTGTATCTGGAAACAGTTAATACTCTAAAAATCCCTAGAATAGTGAATAATAAAGGTAGAGAGAAAGTTATTAGAATGTCTTTAATGCCAAGAAGAGAAAGATCTAAAACATTATTAAAATTAAAAAGCCAAATATTTAAAAAATCAGAATTGTGCTCTTTGAAATAAAAAAAAATGTAAACTAAAAATAAGGGAAGGAAAAAAGCTAATAAAACCATAAAAAGTTGTCTGATATTTACTCCCGTATATAAAAACAAAACAATAATGGCCCAGAAAATAAATATAAAAGAACTCAAATGAAACAATGTAGCAATGCCTAAAAACAGTCCAATCTCGAAAATATCATCCCCAAGTCCATCTCGCTTTTCTATCTGCCTTAAAGTAACATTTAATGCAACAAGAATAAAAGTGTTAGCCAAAAGTGAGGGAGAAAGTTTTTGAATATCAAAAGACATAGACATCAAAATTAAAAAAAACATACCAGACACGTAGTTTTTTTCAGTTAACAAATTCCTTCTATTTACAATAAAAACGAAATATAAAGTCTGAATAAAGATTAATACTAAAGCTAAAGACTCATAAATAAACTGGCTTTTGCCTGCCCATAAATCAACCATTTGATATACGAATGCAGAAAAAGGTCCAATTTGCGTTAATATTTCATTGTATAAATGTAAACCCTCGTTTAATTTTTCTCCGACCAACATACTTTCTAACTCTTGACTTAAAAGGGGCTGTGGATTACCTACATAAGGCAAACGAATTAATAAAAATAAAAGCAATAAAGTTATTACTTGAAAAATGGAATTTATTCTGAAAAAAGTCAGCAATGGGTGTTGTAATTAGAAATTGAATACAAAAATATCATTTCGTTTAATGATTAACCAAAATTAGTATGGATATTTGTAAAAATATTGAAAATAATTACCTTTTGGATATTTTCGAATTAATAATGAACTATTTAAGAACTTCCTTCTAAGTCATTTTTTAAATATTTAGGTAATAAAATGTATGGAGAGTAAAAGACAAAAACAAGTAGCAAAGCAGATTCAAAAAGACCTAGGAGATATTTTTCAAAGAGATTTGAAATCTATGTTTGATGGAGCATTTACTACAATTACAGATGTGAAATTATCTGCTGACTTAAGTATTGCGAGAATATATCTAAGTTTTCTTAATGCTAAGAATCCTACCGAAATACTTCAAAACGTAAAAGAAAATACAAAAAAAATTCGAGGCCTTTTTGGTAATAAAGCTAAAAGTCAATTGAGAATTATTCCTAATTTTCAATTTTTTATAGACGATACAGCTGAATATGCCCAAAAAATTGAATCATTGTTTGCTAATCTACATATTCCTCCAGCCTCTGATGAGGAATAATCTGCAAATTAATTTCTAATGAATGTACCTTTCTTAATAGCTAGGAAATATTTTTTCTCGAAAAAAAAAAGAAGCTTCATTAATTTCATTTCTATCATCTCCATGGTAGGGGTATGTTTAGGAACAATAGCTATAGTAGTGGTTCTTTCTGTTTTTAATGGCCTTGAGGATTTAAACAGACAAATTTTTAAAGCATTTGACCCTGATTTAAAAATTGCTTCTGTCTCTAAAAGGTCTTTTTCCATTGACAGTATTCTTCTTTCAAAAATCAAAGGCATTGATGGCATAAATTATTTAACAGAAGTCTATCAAGACAAGGCTTTAGCAAGAAGTAAAGATGCCCAGATGATTGTGGTGATTAAAGGAGTGGATAGTACTTTTGAAAGCAACCAAGAAATTAGAGCAGCTGTAGTGGAGGGAAAAATGAAATTAAATAACGAGAATAGACCGAATGCATTTGTTGGAGGAGGCGTATTTAATATTTTAGACTTAAGTTTGAATGATTTTTTAAATCCTTTAGTGCTACTTTACCCCAGAAATCAAAAGATTAATATTTTAGCTCTCGAAGAAAACATTAATCAAATAGCCCTTGAAGTTTCCGGAGTTTTTATTTTAGAGCAACAATACGATCATTTCGTTTATTTGCCTTTGGCAACTGTGGAGAAACTTACTGGAAATACTGGAAAGAGAACTGCTCTAGAAATAACACTTAAAAAAGGGGCGTCTTTGATTGATATAAAAACAAAAATTTCGAAACTTTTAGGAGCAGATTTAGGTATAAAAGATAGAGACGAGCAAAATGCGCCTTTATTAAAAGCAATTAAAATTGAAAAATTATTTATTTTCCTTGGCCTATTTTTTATTATTGCTATTGCTTCATTTAATATTTTCTATGCCTTAAGTATGCTCGTATTAGACAAAAAAGATGACATTCAAACGCTTTCTTCTTTGGGTGTTGAGAAGAATAACATAAGTTATATTTTTTTAATAGAAGGATTTATTATTTCAAGTATTGGTTTAATTTTAGGTTTAACAATAGGGGTTTCGCTTTGTCTTATTCAAATACATTTTGGTTTTGTAAAACTCGGAATGGAATATGCGATGGTAGATTCTTACCCAGTCAAAATAATTGCATCAGACATTATTCTCGCAGTATTTGGGATTTTATTTATTACATTTTTTGCTTCTATTTTACCTGCAATAAAAGCTCAAAAATTTATGTTATCTAATTAATATTATGCTGTATTTATGAAAGTAATATTTTTGTTTTTCTTTTTATCAATTTGTCAAAGTATTTTTGGCCAAGGTGTAGTAGATATTATTCAGAAAAATCAATGGATTCTAGTTACTGATAAATTAGAAAAGAAAAAAGAAGTAAATTTTGTGAGTTTTCAAAAAAAGAAAATAGAATTGAATGCAATGATATGGTCCTTTTTAGACAATGGAAAAATAGAATATGATTATCAATCTGCAGATAATATTGAGGCATGCAATGGGGTAGACTTCCTAGACTTAGACATTGAAAATTCCTATTGGAAATATAATAATGATTCTCAAGTTTTTACTTTAACTCTCAAAGGAGGTTACGCAAGCATTGATGATTTTGTCCTAAAAGCTGAATATATAGCATTTTTAACAAGCGATGAATTCGGAAATTTAGGCTTTCAATTAAAACAAACCAAAGTATTAACCTTTAGAGATTTAACCAAGCTTACAAGAAAAAAATAATAATTTATATGAAATTATTTTTAAACATCCTTCTAATTTCTTTTTTACAAGTAGAAATTTTTGGCCAAATAGACACCCAAAAAAGCAAGGAATTAGATTTTGACCTCTTACATACTGAACTTAAATTAAAACCCATTTGGGAAAATCAAACTTTAGAAGGTAAGGCTATCATAACCTTAAAACCTTACTTCTACCCCCAAAATAAAATTGTTTTAGATGCAAAAGGATTTAAAATTAAAACTGTAAAATTAAATAAATCAGAAGTGCCGTTTGATTATAACAACGAGCAATTGTCAATAAATTTTGGGTTAAATTTAACAGCAAAAGATACAATAAACATAGAAATTGATTATTTAGCACAACCTAATTTGATTAAGAATACAGGAAGTGCAGCAATTACAAATGACAAAGGTTTATATTTCATTAATCCCTTAAAAACAGAGGAAGGAATTATGCGTCAACTATGGACACAAGGAGAAACCCAAGCTAATAGTTGTTGGTTTCCTACAATTGACAGTCCAAATCAAAACCATACCCAAGATATATATTTAACAGTTGATAAAAATTTAACTACTTTGTCAAATGGCATTTTAGTAAATACCACCCTAAATAAAGACCAAACAAAAACAGATCATTGGAAACAGTTAAGACCTCATGCTGTTTATTTGACAATGATAGCTGCAGGCGACTTTATTAAAGTAGTAGACTCTACCTATAAAGATTTTGAAATTAGCTATTATTTAGAGCCTGAATACGCAAATTATGCTTATGGAATTTTCGGAAGAACTCCCGAAATGGTTAAATATTTTGAAAGTAAACTTGGTGTTAAATTTAAATGGCAAAAATATGCTCAAATACCCGTAAGAAACTATGTTTCGGGAGCAATGGAAAATACTACTGCTACCGTGCATTCAAAAACTCTATTAAAAAACAATAGACAATTAATTGACGGAAACGATGACGGAGTTATAGCCCACGAACTTTTTCACCATTGGTTTGGAAATTTAGTAACTTGCGAATCATGGTCTAATTTACCATTAAACGAATCATTTGCTAATTATTCAGAGTATTTATGGTCGTCTTATAAATACGGAAAAGAAGAAGGGGATTATTTAAATCTAACTGCACTTCAAGATTATCTTTTTGAAGCTTCTCAAAAACAAGTCCCAATGATACGTTATGATTATATAAGCAGAGAAGACATGTTTGATGCTCATTCCTACCAAAAAGGAGGACGAATTTTACATCAATTACGGATTGAAGTTGGAGATGAGGCTTTTTTTAAAACTTTGAATTATTACTTAAATAAATTTGAAAATCAAAGTGTAGAGATCCATGATTTGCGACTTGCTTTTGAAAAAGTAACTGGAAGAGATCTAAAATGGTTTTTTGACCAATGGTTCTTTCTACCAGGTCATCCTCGTTTGCAAATATTTCAAAAGCTAAATAAAAATAAATTAGAGCTAACTATTAATCAATTAATTGACTCAACAAATAGTCATATTTACAAAGCAAAACTGCCAATAGTAATTTATAGTGGTAGTAAAAAAACGAATTTAGAAATTGAACTTTCAAAAGATTCCCAAATCTTCTCTTTCAATCTAGATGAGGACTTTAAAAGTGTTGTAATTAATCCTGAAGGATATTTTTTAGGAGAAAT
>DAIQBE010000151.1:0-6922 GCA_036781325.1 Leadbetterella sp.
GATTTCAAAGGATTAACCTCCGCTACCACAAAATGGGGATTAGCGTGGTTAATTGATAATGAAGACAAATCATATGGAAGGAAGGCAGGAACAGTCTTGTGGGGAGGCTCAATGAATACCTTTTTTTATCTCGATTTCAAATCGGGAATTGCCGCAAGTATTTACACCCAGCATCGCCCATTTAACCACCCGGCAACTACAGCTCTTTTTGAGAAATTTTCTGAAATTATTTATTCCCAAAAATGAAACAGTCCAATAAAATTAATTTCTTTTCAAAATATAATAAAAAATTAGCTCCATTTTGTATAGCTCTATTTCTTTGCTCTTTTCCAATAATTGTACAAACGCTGGAAGAAAAACTCAAAGCATTAAACATTGAACTACCAGAGGTTAAAGTTGCCAGTTATGTTCAAACCGTAAGAACAGGAAATTTATTGTATTTGTCAGGAACAAGGCTTAGCGATGCAAATGGCAAGGCTATTACAGGAAAAGTTGGTAGAGATGTAACGGTGGAAGAAGTGTAAAAAGCTACACGTTCGGTTGCCATTGTACAAATAGCCGTAGTAAAAAAGAGTTGGGTGATTTGAGTCGCGTGAAACGCATTGGGAAAGTATTTGGTATGGTACAATGCTTAGATACTTTCATTGAGCAAGCCAAAGTAATCAATGGCTTTTCGGATATGATGGTGGAAGTATTTGGAGAAAAGGGCAAATATGCACATTCGAAGTTGGGTATTTCTTCTTTGCCAAGAAATATTACAGTTTAGGTAAAGCTAATTGTGGAATTGGAAGAAGAAATTAAAACTAGAAAAAAAGAATTTAAAAAAAAAATACATGAAAACTCAAATTAGAAAACTCCAATTCGATCTTTCGGGCTATTATTTTATGGGTTTAGTAGGGCTAATTCTCATAGGATTCTGGCCCTCTTATTTTTCTAAATTCTTTAATGGAACCGCAAACTTCACCTTTTATTTTCACTTCCATGCCTCCATAGTAGCCATTTGGGTTTTAATGCTCATTATTCAACCGATACTTATTCGAAAAAAGAAAATTCATTTACATAGGTTTGTCGGTAAAATATCTTATTTGGTTTGTCCATTGATTTTTATTTCTATTATGCTATTGTCCCACAGCAGACAAAACGGGTTTGGTGATGGTTGGGATATAGGCTTGTGGGTTACTTTTAAAGATTTACTCATTTTAGCTATTGCTTTTTATGTAGCGTACCGTTACCGCCATAAAGTTGACCTCCATGCCCGTGGGATGATTGTTACGGGTATTGCATGTATTGAGCCGGCAGCCGCTCGAATTAATTTTCATACGCCATATGGTTATTTTATTGTAATCGCCTTAGTATATTCAGTTTTAGGAATCTTAATTTTTATGGAAAGAAATCAGAAAAAGGGACGTTGGGTGTTTCCATTGATTTTGGGCTTATACATCATGGTTCACTCTGTAATCATTTTCGGTATTCATTTCAGTTGGTGGCAAGCCTTTGGAAAGTGGTTTTATCATTTGCCCTTAACTTAGGATTTATTAATCGTTTTATTTTACAAAAATATCTTATAATCATTTTTACCTTTTACCGAAAATCAAAATGAAGAATAGTCCAAATGGGGATTTAAAAAGAGAGTTAGGCGTTTGGGACGTGGCCACTAATGTGGTTAATATATCCATTGCCAGTGGTATTTTTTTATTACCCGCTTTAATTGCTGGTCTATTAGGTAATGCTAGTATTTTGGCTTATTTGGTTTGTGGGCTTATGGTATTATTGATAGCCTTGTGCTATGCCGAAGTGGGGAGCAGAATCACCACATCTGGTGGTTCTTATGCATATATTGAAAAAGCATTTGGCCCTTATTTTGGCTTCATTGCCAACGGATTTTTATGGTTTGGTACGGGTGTTTTAGTTTCGGCGGCATTAATTAATGGTATCTCTGATATGCTTTCAGTTCCCTATCCTATTTTTAATTTACCAATATATAGAGGAATTTTGTTTTTAGTTTTATTTAGTTTCTATGCTTTTATAAATATGATCGGCATCAAACAAGGGATGAATGTCATTAAAGCTGTCACTTTAATTAAAATAATTCCTTTAGTCTTAATTGTAATTTTTGGATTATTTAAATTAAATACAACTAACTTACAGTGGGAAGGCTTTCCAAATTTTGACAAATTAGGAGCGGCCTCTATCATCTTATTCTTTGCCTTTATAGGTGGCGAAACTGCATTAAACATTAGTGGTGAAATGAAAAACCCAAGTCGAACAGCTCCCTTTGGATTAATATTGGGAGTTATTTGTATCGTAGTCTTTTTTTCTCTGATTCAAATAGTGGCACAAAGCACACTCGGCAAAGATCTTTTACAACAAAAAGCCCCTCTGGCTGCTGTCGCAGGGGAGTTATTGGGGAATTTTGGAACCAAAATGCTAATTATTTGTGGGGTAATAGCTATTTTCAGTAGTCTAAATTCAATTGTACTTGTCTCTTCTAGGGCTATGTATGCAGGTGCAAAAGATGGGTTATTACCTTCCTTTTTGTCAAAAATTCATCCCAAATATGCAACTCCCCATTTAACAATCTTAAGTTTTTGCATCATTTCATTTTTGATGGCATTTTCGGGCGGTTTCAAGCAATTATTAATTCTGGCTACGCTCTCTACCTTATTTTTATACGTCGGTGTTGCTTTATCAGCTATCAAGTTTAGATTTTCAAAGGACTTGGCACCTCCTGCAACTTTTAAATTACCAGGAGGCTTATCTATTCCACTATTAACTTTGATTATTTTAGCATGGTTTATCTTTCAATCCAAACAGGAAGAGATCATTGCTATGGGCATATTTTTGCTTGTGTTAACGGTAATATATTTTTTAAAGGTATTTATTCAATCAAAATGAAATGAAAAAAGCACGCTCTTTCTCTCTCCTTTTCTTCTTGTTTGCCTTGCAAACAACGGCACAAACACCAGAGGAAAAACTCAAAGCATTAAACATTGAACTTCCAATGGTAAAAGCTCCGATTGCTAGTTATGTTCAAACCGTAAGAACAGGAAATTTATTGTATTTGTCAGGAACAGGCCCCAGCGATGCAAATGGCAACGCTATCACAGGCAAAGTAGGCAGAGACCTAACTGTGGAAGAAGGACAAAAAGCTGCTCGTTCTGTGGCCATTGCTCAAATAGCCGTATTAAAAAAAGAGTTGGGTGATTTGAGTCGCGTGAAACGTATCGTAAAAGTGTTTGGAATGGTACAATGCATAGATACTTTTACAGAGCAACCCAAAGTAATCAATGGCTTTTCTGATTTAATGGTGGAAGTATTTGGAGAAAAAGGCAAACATGCCCGTTCGGCAGTGGGAATGTCTTCTTTGCCAAAAAATATTGCAGTTGAAGTAGAGCTAATTGTGGAAGTAGAAGAATAAATTAAAACCAGATAAAAAGAATATCTTAAAAAAATATTTGAAAACCCAAATTAGAAAACTCCAATTCAATTTTTGAGGCTATTATTTTATTTTTTTTGTAGGGCTAATTCTCATGGGATTATGGCCTTCATATTTTTCTAAATTCTTTAATGGAACCGCAAACTTTACCTTCTATTTTCACTCTCATGCTTCAATGGTAGCCATTTGGGTTTTAATACTCATTATTCAACCGATACGTATTCAAAAAAAGAAAATTCAATTACACAGGTTAATTGGTAAAATATCTTATTTGGCTTATCCTTTGATTATTATTTCAATTATGCTATTATCCTACAAAAGACAAAACAGATTTGGTGATGCTTGAGATATAGGCTTGTGGGCTACGTTTAAAGATTTAATCATTTTAGCTGTGGCTTTCTATATTCCCTATCGTTATCGTCATAAAATTAAGCTCTATGCCCGTGGGATGATAGTTACAGGTATAGCGTGTATTGAGCCAGCAGCAGCTCGAATTAATTTTCTTACACTATACAGTTATTTTATTATAGTCGTTTTCGTATAATCTGTATTAGGAATCTTAATTTTTATGGAAAGAAATCAGAAAAAGGGACGTTGGGTGTTTCCATTGATTTTGGGCTTATACATCATGGTTCACTCTGTAATCATTTTCGGTATTCATTTCAGTTGGTGGCAAGCCTTTGGCGAGTGGTTTTATATGCTACCATTGTCGTAAAATATTGTTTTTCATGATTATAAATTAAAAATGCTATGATAAAAAATATAAAAAAAATCGTAACTTTCTGACAATAAAATTTACCTCTCTTAACTCTTATTCATCATGAACAAGCTCATCTACTTTCTTTGGATTTGTTTTTTTTTGTATTCATGCAAGCAGAGAAGCGAAGACAAAAAAGAAACCAATCTACCAAGCACAACACAGATTACTACTTGTGGGCCAGAAGTATCGGATAAACGATGGTATTCCTCAGACAAAAAAGCACCACTATTAAGCGGTTTGGCAGGAATGCATTATAAGATTTCTACCAAGAATACCCAAGCACAGCAATATTTTGATCAAGGTCTGATGTTGTCATTCGGATTTAATCATGCCGAGGCGGCCCGCTCATTTTATGAAGCCACCAGACAAGATTCAACCTGTGCTATGTGTTGGTGGGGTTTTGCTTATGTACTGGGCCCTAATTACAATGGTGGTATGGAGCCAGATAACTTCAAAAGGGCATACGATGCGGTACAA
The DNA here is from genome assembly GCA_036781325.1 of Leadbetterella sp. Lineage (GTDB taxonomy): Bacteria > Bacteroidota > Bacteroidia > Cytophagales > Spirosomataceae > Leadbetterella. Next base: position 4,674 of record DAIQBE010000151.1, read on the forward strand.
AAAGCAAAATCATTGGCTGCATCATCTACGCCAAAAGAAAAAGATTTGATTACTGCCCTAACGCATCGCTACACTAACGATACCACTGTAGCCCGCCCAGTGCTTGATTTATCATTTTCGGCTTACATGCGAAAAGTATACAAAAAATATCCCGATGATGTAACCATCGCCTCGCTTTTTGCAGAATCGCTCATGGATTTACACCCTTGGAACTTGTACAAAAAAAGCGGAGAGATTCAGCCTTGGACACCCGAAATTTTAACAGTGCTTGAAAAAGGCTTGAAAAATAACCCAAAACACGCAGGTATCAATCACTTTTACATACATGCTGTTGAAATGTCACAACACGCCGAAAGGTCAGTGCCAAGTGCCGACCTACTTCTTAGTTTAGTGCCAGGTTCGGGGCATTTACTGCATATGCCATCTCATACATACATAAGAATAGGTCGGTATCATGATGGTGTTATTTCCAATCAAAAAGCAGTGCTTACTGATAGTTTATATACTGAGGCGTGTCATGCACAGGGCGTATATCCACTGGCGTATTACCCACACAATTACCATTTCTTAGCAGCCTGTGCAACGCTTTGTGGCGAGTCCAAAAAAGCACTCATAGGAGCTAAAGCTACTGCTGCTCACGCCCATAAAAAACTATTCCAAGAGCCTGGGTGGGGCATATTACAGCATTACTACACCATTCCGTGGTATGTAGAAGTAAAACTTGGCTTATGGAATGAAATACGCCGTTCCCCTGCCCCAGAAAAAGCCTTGAAATATCCTTCAGTGATTTGGCATTATGCACAGGGTATGGCCGTGTTATCTCAAAGCAAAACGTCCGAGGCAAAAAAACATCTTGCCCAAATGAAAACCATTATGGCAGATACAACACTCAAAGCCTTAACCATTTGGGGTAGCAATAGTGTCTTTGATTTATGTCTAATTGCCTCAAAAACACTGGAAGGAGAAATAAATGCTAAAGAAAAAAAATATGCCGCAGCGATTTCGCTATTGCAAAAAGCCATTAAAATGGAAGATGCACTTAATTATAACGAGCCGCCTGATTGGTTCTTTTCAGTTCGAGACCATTTGGGTGCAGTTTTAATTGACGCTGAAAAAATTCAAGAAGCCCAAAAAGTGTATGAAAAAGATTTGACGAATTACCCTAAAAACGGATGGGCATTAAAAGGATTAATGAATACTTATGAAAGAATTGGCAATAGGGTGAAATATAATGACACAAAAAAACAATTTGATGAAGCATGGAAATATGCTGACATCAAAATTTCGTCTTCAAGAATATGGTAAAAGTTTCAACTGCTTTAAAACTACCAGTGGAAATAATCATAAATCTGAAAACGGCCTAGTTTTGTTAATTTAAGAATGAATTAATAATCAATCCTATTCTCGAATAAATAGCAAATTTATAAATAAAGCTATTCCTAGTCATTGCAACTATCCAACCGCAAATCACAATTGGTTTTCGACCAATTAAGTACCACCGTGTGGAGACTACTAAAATCAAGGTTTTGGAAAAAAGTTATTTGTTTGGTCACTGATCTAAAGACAATTAATGTCAAAACTTTAGAATTGTCTATTAAAGCTTTCAATTTTTAGTTAAATTACAACACCGTTTAAATTTATAAAAATGGAAAAAGCCTACAAAAATATTAGCCTGTTCTTCCTCATAATTTTAACAATTGTTGTTTTAGGATTTTTCAAAACCTATTTTGGGCTATTTCCAGCATTTAAAGAAGTTACAAACATTCAGCATATTCATGGTTTACTTTTTTTACTTTGGTTTGTCATGCTGATCATTCAACCGATTTTAATCAAGCGAAAGCTTTACAAATGGCATCGATTACTTGGAAAAGTTTCTTACTTTTTGGTGCCATTGATTGTACTCTCTATTTTTTTTATTGCAAAAGAAATGTTCGAAACAATGCCAGCGGATATGCCACAGACAAATCGCATTTCGATTCTTTATGTTCCATTTTATCAAATATTAGATTTCGTTTTATTATATGTTTTAGCGATTCATTACAAAAAGAAAATCGCTTATCACATGCGGTATATGATAGCCACCTCCCTAGCGGTTTATGGAGCAGCATTAAAAAGAGCTTTCATTAATTTTGGTGGAGTGAATGGAAAAGAGGCATTCCTTTATACCTTTATATTAACGGATTTAATAATTATTGGGCTAATTATTTATGACCTCAAACACAGGAAAGATTATAAACCTTACCTCGTTT